>JBILWF010000270.1:0-4796 GCA_044370075.1 Chthoniobacteraceae bacterium
GGACGTGTACGGCTTGTACACCATGTTTTCCCGGGGCCGGGGAGGCACCCGTCTTTGGGGCGGACCCTGTCCATTCGGCCACATTGCCCGCCATGCCGAGCGCACCCGTGGGGCTGAGGTCCCGGAGGGCACCCACACCGAGAGGCCCGGCTTCGGCGCCGGCGCAGTGGGCGAGCCCGGCGCGCCGATCGTCCCCCCACGGAAAGAGCAGCCCGCGCGGGCCGCGCGCAGCCGCCTCCCACTCTTCGGCGGAGGGCAGGGAGCGTCCGGCCCATTCGGCGAATGCATAGGCGTCCCACCAGCCGACGCCGCTCACGGGCAGCTCCCAGAGGGCCTCCCCGCTTTGCGTTCCCGAGGGGGGCGGGGAAAATCCCGTCCATTCCGAAGGGGTGTGGGACCAGTCCGCGGGCTGGTCGGGATGGGCGTGTTTGCGGCTTTGGGAGGGGTTCTGGTTCAGCCAGCGTAAAAATGCCGCATACTGGCGGTTGGTTATTTCGGTTTGGTCGATGGTGAACGCGGTAAGAGGGACCGGATCTCCGGCGCCCACGAGGAACGTGCCCGCTTCCAAAACCGCCTGCCCGGGGAGGGGAACCTTGCCCGGGGTGGGCCCCAGACCCGCGAAAACTCCGGGGAGTCCGCTCCAAACGAGCAAAGCGGCGGAGAGCAGGGCGCATGCGATCACGATCGCACGGGTTTGCTTTTTTTCCCGGGATTGTTTTTCCCGCCGGCTGCGGCGCGGAGGCGGGTTTTCCTCTGCAAGGAGGCGGCCCGCTTTTTTTTCGGCCGCCTCCCATGTTTTTAGTGCACGCAGAAAGGCCTCCCACCCGGTGAAAGCTTCCGGAGAACCTGGTTGGGTGCGTTGCAGCAGGGCACGCAGGGAGGCGGGTGTTTGGGCGGGAAGGAGGGCGAGAAGGCATTTACCCAGAGTTCCCAGGTCGGCCGCCTGGCGACCCGTTGGAGTGGGGTGGGGGGTTGCCAGATTCGCGAGCCGGGGGGGCCCTTCGAAGGGAAGCAGCACGTGGGCTGCTTCCAGAGGCAGGTGCGGGATGCCCTCCACGTTCAGGTACTGGAGGGCGGTGGCCACGGCCCGGGCGGTTTGCAGCAGGCGGGGGATCGGCAGTTTTTGCCGGGCCTGAAGAAGGCTCTCCAGCGTGGCCCCCGAGACCCGCTCCAGGGCGCAATAGAGCCAGCCCGCGACCTCCCCGGCCTCATACACCGTCAAAATCAGCGGATGCAGCACCCGCGCGCGGGCGCCGGCTTCGAGAAAAAAAAACTCTCGCTCGTCAGGAGGGAGCGCGGGACCCGCCGCCGCCGCAGTAAGGGTTACCGGCCGGTTGAGGTCGGTTTGCAGTCCGGAAAAGGTGCGTCCCCACGGGTAAACTGTTTCTTCCTGAAGGATGCGGTAGGCCCCGAGCCGGCTGCCTTCTTCAAGAGCGGTTGCCGGTGGCTTCTCGGAGACGCGCAGGATATCCAACAGGGCCCGCTCGGAGGCGGGTAGGCGCAGGACGGGAAACGGATCCGGGGCCGCGGCTTCGGAGGGGGCGGCACCGGAGTCGAGGAGCAGGATGCGGACCCCGGGGAACGCGGCCTGCAACTCTGATGCGGCGTGCGGGGCGCGGAGGGACGGGTATTCGAGCAGCATCCACGCCAGATCGGGCAGCGAGGCGGCGTAACGGGATGCCTCGGCCGGATCGGAGACGGCGTACACCTCGTAATCCGGCAGGGCGCTTATCCAATCCTGTACCGTGTGGCGGAGCGTCGGATCGGACAGCGCCAGCAGGATTTTCACGGGGTAACCTCCTTGGGAAGCAGGCGCGGGGGCGGGTACTGCTGGCCGAGGCGCGGGGGATCCGCGCGGAAATCCACGAGTTTGTCCTCATAGTACACACTGGCCACGTAGCCGAAATAAGCGCGCCTTTCGCCCGTTTTGCGGGGCGGCCCCTGATGATACTCCACCTCCAGCACGTTGGGACCGGCGTTGTCGGTCCAATTCATTGCGTTGGTCACCCATTTCCACTGGATAAGCCCGTTGGTGCGCTCGAGGGTCTTGCCTCCGAGCTGGTCGTAAAACTGGACTTCAATGAAAATATCTTTGGGATCCAGCGGTTTTGGGGCCGTTTTGTGAATGGGAACCGAAAGCACAAAGTGGCGTCGTGCCGTGCTCGTATCGGGGGTGTCCCGCAGCGAGATTTTGCCAAAACGCACCGGAGCGGCCGGTTGGACCGGCGCCGTTCCCGGCCGCGGCTTGGGGGCGGCGGCACCCGGCAGCGCGGCTGCCTCCGCCGCGCTTTGCTCGCCGAGCAGCCGAAGCTTGGCCTCCGCCGCCGAAAAATACACGCCCGCGGCGGCCCCATACTGGTATACCCGCTCCCAGAGTTTCATGGCGCGGTCGGTGGCTCCGAGTTTTTCAAACTGCGCCGCCAGTTCCGCGATCGCAAACGGGAACTGGGGAAACTGGGGTTCTGCGTCCGCCAGAGCCCGCAGCGCCTCGGCGGTTTGCCCGCGCGCGGCGGCGGCGCGGGACTCCTCAAGCATTTGCTGCCAGGGTGCCCGCACGGTGGGCACATCCAGGCGGGGCTGAACCATCAGCGGTGGGACAGGGCCGCTGGAATCCGTCGGGGCAGGGCTGGAAAACCGGGCGCCCGGGGTCTTGTGCCAGAGTAAAATGCCGCATTCCGCCAGCCCCAGAATTCCTAGTAAAATCAGGGCCCGCCGCAGGGTGGCGTCTTCTGGGAGGGAAACGCTGCGGAACAGGGGCGGGAAGGGGGTGGACATGACGGTATGGGCGCTGGGCACAAGGACTTCGCGGCCTGGGCGGGCTTGCTTTTCGAGGGCAAACCCGCGTGTGTTTTGCAAGAGAAGCAGGTTCCGGACTAGGGCCCCGGAGAATTTTCTTTTTCTTTTGCCGGCGCCTCCGGAGGCGGGTTCCTGTACCGGAAATACAGGTTCCGGAGGTAAATCGGCAGCGGCAGCAGATTTTGCAGGATGCCCACGGAATCCTTCCGGTAGAATGCAAAATAGCTCAAACTCAGCAGACAGCCCAGCAGGCTGCACTCCCAGAAGCCGAAGGGAATAACACTTTTTTTCGCCCTTTCCGAGGCGATGCCCTGGATGAGAAAGCGCACGCCAAAAACGGCGCTGCCCGAGAGGCCGACGATTTTCCAGGTGTTTAACTCGATGGGATTAATCTGAATTCCAAAGACTTCCATGACCAGTTGCGGCGTTGGGGGTGGGGAAGGGTTTTATGCCGGAGGCGGGCCGACGCCTTGGCATTGTGGGGGGAAAGTCCCCGTGCGCAAAGGGCCGTATGAAAAAAATCCCGCGCGCGGTGCGGGTCTTGCTCTGATGAATGAGACTTTTTGTATGACGTTCTCCAAATTTATTCGCAAAGCCAACCGCGTGCTCCGGGAGGCCCGCAAGTACCGCAAGATGGTGATCCTCGCGCTGGGCTTGCTGATGGTCGGAATCACCTATTGCCTGAGCGAGGGGGTTGTTGTGGGAGGAAAGACCCTGCTCGAGCCTTCCGGGTTTTTAGAAGAAATCGAGTTACTCACGGTCGACAAGCGCTTCTCGTGGCGGAACAGATCGCCCATGCCCCCCCATCCCAGCATCGCCTTGGTGGGCATCACGCAGTCCTCCCTCGATCAGGGGTCCATAACCGGTTCGCTTGAGGAAGTCGAAAAAGCGGAGGCCGAGAAGACGCAGGCCGGACAACCCGTGCCCATTCCCTACTCCAATGCCCTCAAGCTCATGACCGGAGGCACGTGGCCGCTCCCGCGGGCGGTCTATCCTTACGTAATCGAGCGCCTCTTTGAACTGGGAGCCAAGGTTATCGCGCTCGACGTGCTCTTCATCGCACAGCGTGAAGGGGATGAGGATTTCGCCGCGGTTTTGAAGAAGTACCCGGGTCGGATCGTTCTGGCATCCTCCAAGAGCGTTGTGGAGGACGAAAACACCGGCAAGAAAAGCAACCAGATGCTGATTCCCAACTCCGTGCTTGCCGGGGGACTCGGCGAGGATGGATTCGGATTCGCGTATTTTTTGAAGGATCCCGACGGCAGGGTGCGGCGTTTGGAACGTACGACCTCCAAGATGAAGGAGAGCGATCTGGGGCATCTGCAAACCGGACCCGATGACTGGATTCACTTTGCCCATTTGGCTGTCCAAAAATTCACGGGGCGCCCGACGGAACCCGGCCGGGAGATAGTCAATTACCGCGGCGGATCGGGCACGCATCCAGTCTACCCCCTCGAGGAGATTTTCGTGGACCGGTATGTCAAAACCGACCCGCGCTACAAGGGCGGCGAGGTCTTTAAAGACAAGATCGTTTTCATTGGAGCGATTGCCGAAACGATGAAGGATGTTCACAAAACACCCCTTGGAGATCAGCCCGGGGTGGAGCTTTTCGCCCACATCGCCGGAGCTCAATTGGACCAGATTCCCATCCGGGAGTTTCCGCAGAAGTACACCATGGCACTGATTGTGGGTATGGTAGTTTTGGCTGCGCTGCTGGCTTTTACGGTCGAGCGTGTATTGGTTCGCTTTCTGGCGGGGGCGTTCGGGGCGCTGGCCTACCTGGCGGCCACGTACTTTATTTTCGTCTACCAGCGGACGATGGTGCCGATGTTTTTGCCCCTGGTGGGGTTCGTGCTCGAGGGGGGGCTGATCACGCTGTTTGACTTCGCGGTGGAACAGATCGAGCGCGCGCATGTGAAGTCCGTGCTGGACAAGTACGTGTCCAGCAACGTGGCCAACTTGGTGGTCAATCAGGGCGATTCCTTCGAGCAGGCGTTGCG
>JBILWF010000271.1:0-4793 GCA_044370075.1 Chthoniobacteraceae bacterium
TCACCTTTTCCAGTCGATTCGGCGTGTTGGGGCTTTTTTTGTTGCGGGTCGAAATGTAGCGCGAGACGGGTTTGCCTTCCGCGCGAGCTTCGGTGCATTCCAGGATGATGAAATCACGTGGCATGGGTTTGCGTATGGTTGGGGTTGATGAAAATTATTCCTTGGTATCGGTGGGTGCTTCTTCCTCCTCGGACTCCTGCCCTTCCTCGTCGGTGAGACCAAAGAGCGAAGTAACCGGCAAACGGGCCCGGTGCATTTTGCCCTGCCGCTCGACCTCCTCCTGACACTCGACCGTGTACCGTGCGAAAGGCCTCGCTTCCAGGCGCGCGACCGGGATGGTTTTTCCGCTTATCTCACAAATCCCGTATGTGCCCAACTGGATGCGTTTGAGTGCCTCTTCGATTTCGTACAGCGAGTCCTGTTCCTGACTGAGAAGGGACAATGCAAAATCGCGGTCGTAAGCATCGCTGCCCGCGTCGGCCTGATGCATCCCGAACGCACTCGCTTCGCTGCCCTCGGCACGGGAGCGCAACGTGTCCTGTGCCACGCCGTGCATGGACTCAAGAATGGAATCGCGCAGCTCCAGAATGCGTTCTCTCTGGGATTCCACCCAACTTGCGGGGAAGAGCGGCTTGGCCGGCTTCTTGATCACAGGAGCATTCTCGGGAATCACGGTGGTGGTGGTGCCTTTGCGAGGGGCCACCGGAACCGGCTTCAGGGGTGCCTTCGCGGTTGATACAGGAAGCGGCTTTGCCTTCGCCGGAGTCACCACATCCGGGGGAGTTTTCGGAGCCGGTTTCTCCCCTGACTTTTTACCGTTCCTCACGGGTGCAGGCGGCTTGACCTCTGCGGTCTTCACCGCGACTGCTGGAACTTTTGCGGGTTTTGAACCCGAACTCTTGGATTTGGGCGCCAGTTTGGCCGGGGAAGCGCCCTTACCCACCGGTTTCGCCGGCTTCTTGACAACCGCCTTGGCTGCAATTTTCGCCGCGGGTTTAACCGGCTTCTGGATTTTAGCCGCCTTCGGTGCCGGAACAGATTGGGCTTTCTGCTTCGCCACAACCGGCTTGGCTGCCTTGCCGGATTTTGCTTTCAGCGCCGCGGGCCGCACAGGTGCGGCTTTGCTGCCCTTGGGTTCGGGCTTCTTGGAATTGGATTTGGCCATAGTCACTCAGAGATAGGGCACCGCGCTGTTTCAGGAAAAAGAGGCGAGGTTATTACCCATCTCAAAGGGTGCATGCAAGGGGAATTGAGGTGCGGTGCCCAGAATCCCATCGTACTCGCCTCGCGAAAAACCATCCTCGTCTCTCAATCGAAATTCAAAAACGCCCTGGGCGTATTCCCTCCGAAACCGCGCCCCATTCCGGCCGAACGCGGACAGACCCTTGCTTGAGTTTTCGAAACCAGGCACGGAGAATGCCACTCCGCGGGCTGGAGGTCCCCGCAAAGCGAAGCCGTTTCGATCCCATTCCCGAAGCATGTTTTTACGAATCGAGCAGTTGACCAAATCGCATTCCAGCCCGGGAGACGGCGCGCCGGTGGAAATTCTGCGCGGCATTGATTTTTCCATGGATGCCGGCGGAAGCGCGGCCATCGTCGGTCCATCCGGCGCGGGCAAGAGCACGCTGCTCCACCTCGTGGCTGGACTCGAAAGGCCCGACTCGGGAGCCGTGTGGGTGGACGGTAAAAACCCGGCCGCCATGGACGAGGAGGAATTGTCCCGGTACCGCCGGGAAAGCGTCGGGGTGGTTTTTCAGGCGCACCACCTTCTGCCCCAATGCACGGCGCTCGAAAACGTGCTCGTGCCCTTTCTGGCGGAAGGGTCCGCACCGTTCCGCGCCGCGCGCGAGAAGGCTCTCCGATTAATCCACTCCCTCGGACTCGAGCACCGTCAAAACCACCGCCCCGCGGAACTCTCCGGCGGCGAACGCCAGCGCGTCGCCGTGGCGCGCGCCCTCATTGGCGCCCCCCGTCTGCTGCTCGCAGACGAGCCCACCGGCGCCCTCGACGGCCGCACCGCGCGCCAACTCTGGGAAGTGCTCCAGCAGGTGCACCGCGAGTACCGCGTCGCACTGCTAGTGGTCACCCACTCCCGCGAACTGGCCGCTCTCATGGAACAAACCTGGGAGCTCCAGGACGGCAAGCTCGCGCGCCTCCCATGAGCCTGCTGACCCTGAGTTTTTCGGGCCTCTGGCACCACCGGCGCGCCTATCTGGGTGTGCTTTTGGGCATCACCCTCTGCTCGATGGTGTTGACCGGCTCGCTCCTCGTGGGAGACTCCCTCAAGGGCACCCTCCGTGAACAGGCCTCCAACCGCCTCGGCCGAGCCCAATCCGCTGTCTCCGGCGCGGAACGCTTTTTTCGCAGCGCTCTGGCCGACCTTCTGCACACCCGCTCCTCCGAACCCACCGCCGCCGTTCTCCTCGCCCAGGGAAGCGCCGCACGGTCGGATTCCGCAGCCCGCATAAACCGGGTACAGGTACTTGGCGTGGAGGATGCGTTTTGGAAAATGTCCACCCACGGCGCGGTTCCCGCCCTCAAAGCGGGTGAGGTTGCCGTCAATGAAACGCTGGCCGCCCGACTCGGCATCCGCGTCGGGGATGCGCTGGTAGTGCGCATGGAAAAGCCCTCCGCTTTTTCCAAAGACGCCCCGCTCTCCGGTGAGGAGGAATCCATCGCCGTATTGCGCGCCGAGGTCGGGGCGGTCGTCGGCGACACCGCCTACGGACGCTTTGCACTGCAGGCCTCCCAGATTCCCCCGGCCTCGGTTTTTTTTCCGCTGGAAACGCTGCAACGGCGTCTGGATCTGGAGGGCCGCTGCAACCTGCTACTGAGCGCGGCCGCCAACACCGCGGTCCTTGCCCGGGCCCTCGAGGCAGAATGGAGCCTCGAGGACGCCGCCCTCTCAATCCGGCCGCTGGGGGAACGCGACGGACAAACCCGCTGGGAGGTGCGCTCCAGCCGCGTCTTCCTCGAAAACCCGCTCGTCGATTCCCTACTCCCACTCAACTCCCGCGGGAATCCTTCACTGACCTACTTTGTAAACGGGTTGTTTCACGGCGAAAAATCCACCCCCTACTCGATGGTCTCCGCGGTGGAACCCGGCAGCGAACCGTTCGTTCCCGCGGACCTCGCTCCGGATGAAATGGTGGTCCATTCCTGGCTCGCCGAGGATCTGGGCCTCACCCCGGGTGACCGGGTCGAGATCCGCTACTATGTCATGGGCGCCAAACGCAATTTGGAGGAAAAATCAGCCTCTTTCCGGATCCGCGCGGTGGAACCGGTCGCCGAAAAAGGCTGGGACAAATCGTGGATGCCCGATTTTCCGGGCTTGGCGGATGTCGGCAACTGCAGGGACTGGAAGCCCGGGTTTGCAATCGATGGGCGCCGGATCCGGGACAAGGATGAGGCATACTGGAAGCAGCACCGCGGCACACCCAAGGCCTTCATCGGTCTGGAGGCGGCGCGGCAGATCTGGGCCAACCGCTGGGGAACCGCCACGGCCATGCGTTACGCCTCCGGAACCGAAGAGAAACTGCGCGAAAGCATCGGCACGGTTTTGCGTCCGGAGAAATCCGGGATCCAGATCCTGCCTCTGCTGGCGCTCTCGCAGGCGGCGGCAGACATGCCGGTGGATTTCGGGGGGCTCTTTGCAGGATTCAGTTTCTTTCTGATGGCCGCCGCGCTGGCGCTGGTCGGCCTGTTGTTCGCGTTGTTAATCGAACAGCGCCGGGGCGAGATTGGCACGCTGCTGGCGCTGGGATGGCGTCCCGCGCGGGTGCGTTCGTTGTTTTGGGCCGAGGGTGCGGGCGTGGCCGTGCTCGGGGTGCTGCTCGGGGCCGGCGCGGGAGTTGCGTACACAGATTCGGTTCTGCGCGCGCTGAACGGAATTTGGAGCGGGGCCACCGGCGGCGTGCAGGTGAACTTTTACGCGTCGGCGGCTAGCCTTGCGACGGGCATGGTTTCGGCATGCGCCGCGGCTTTGGCCGCGATCGGCTGGGCGGCGCGGGGCGTGTGGAAACGGCCTGTTCCAGAGCTTTTGGCGGGCGGCATCACCGCCGGGGAACCGTACGGTCAAACCGGGCCGGGACGTCCCAGGCAATTTGGACGCTGGGCCACAGCGGCAGCGTGGGCCCTCGCCGCCGCAGGCGTGGTATTTCTCCTGCGCAGCGGACAAACGGCGCCGGAATGGTTTTTCCTCTGCGGCTCGCTGGCACTGGCCGCCTTCCTCGGAGCCGTCCGGTGGTTTTTGCTCGCCGCGGCCTCCGGTGAAATGGACAGCCTCGGACTCCTTGCCCTGCGCAATGCGGGTAGGCGCGTATCCCGTTCACTCACCACGGTCGCGGTTCTCGCGGCGGGCGGTTTTTTGGTGCTCTCGGTGCAGGTTTTCCGCAAAGGACCGGATAACCGCGCGGCGGAACGTTCCTCCGGCACAGGAGGCTTTGCGCTGGTGGGGGAGCTGGCCTCCCCGGTGTACGAGGATCTCAACGCCGAGGGCCCGCGCGATACGCTGGGCTTGTTCTGGCAGAACGGCATGCGCTGCGTGGCGGTCCGCGTCCGGGAGGGGGAGGATGCCAGTTGTCTGAACCTAAACCGGGCCGTTCAACCGCGCATTTTGGGCGTTCCCTCGACGGAACTCGAGTCACTGGGAGCCTTTCGTTTTCTATCCGAGCCCAGGGGATGGGGCATTCTGCGCCGCCCTCCAACCGGGGAGCCTCCGGCCATTCCCGCGGTCGTGGATGAGGCCACGCTGCAATGGGCTTTGCAGAAAAAGAAGGGGGACGTGATGGTAG
>JBILWF010000272.1:0-4778 GCA_044370075.1 Chthoniobacteraceae bacterium
GCCAGAAAGCTGGTGCGGAAAACTTGCTCGCGGAACAGGTCGAGTTTGTCGATTTGAAAGGTGCCGCCCGCGGGCCGATGGTGCCAGAGTTCACCCGGCGCGTAGAAACGGATCTGGGCTGAAACATTAAGGAACTCGGTGACTGCGGTGGACGTTCCACTCAGGCCGGTAAAGGGGTTGCCGCTGATGAGCACGACGTTGCCCCGGCGCCGAAGCAGGATGCATTCGGGATGGGCTTTAATCCGGGCCCTGTCGTCTTCGGTCAGAAAACGCGTAGCCCCAACCGCCAGAATAATTTTGTCCTCTGGAAGCTCCACGCCGGGTTTGTCGGCAATCAGGGGAAAGTTTTCCGAATCCGCCCGGTTGATATTGGCATCGGGCGCGTACCTCCGCGCGGCCTCGGAGCTCACGCAATCCCGGTTCAAGCCGAAGCGTTTCGCCGCGTAGAAGCCGACCCATCCATGATACCAGGAACCGCCCCGCAGACTGACGACTCTTCCGTAGTCGCGCATTTTTTCCGCCATAGGATTTCCTGGGTAGGATTCAAACCAGTCCGAGGTCCATTAATACTGGTTTCCAATCATGTCGAGCGCACCGTACGGCGAGGCTACACGGGCAAAACGGCCCACATGGGTGTACAGGGCGGGACGCTTTTGCGGGGTTCCTGTGTGTGCGTATTCGTGTGTGGGAGCGTCATTTCCCCACGGATAAAAACGTCCACCCGTTCCGCGGGCGGCCTTTTCCCACTGCGCCTCGGAGGGGAGTGATTTGCCGGCCCAGCGGGAGCACACACCGGCCTCCTCCCAGGTGATCTTGCCGGCGGGAAGTGATTGGTTTTCGGAGACATCAAAGTGCCGAGATGTCTCCTTAAAAACGGATTGATGACCGGTCGCGCGCACAAATTTTTTCCAGCGCGCAACCGTCACTTGGGTTTCATCAATGAAGTATCCCGGCAGAGTCACCGTGCGGCGTGGATAACAATGCCACGCCCAAAGCGCCGCAGCATCTTTGATTCCCAAATGCCGTGCGATGGTGTCGGCCTAGGTTTTGTCAAGGCCCATGAAGAAAGCCCCGGCGGGCACGTAGACCATGCAGGCTCCATCAACCGGGTGAAGCGGGTGCCTCCTTTTGGTTCTGCGGCGTGCGCGCAGGCAAGGAGCGCGATTAGGGCGGGGAAGCGGAGGCCAAACGGCATGGAAGTGGGGTGGTCTGGGCAACTGCGCAATTGATTCAATGTCCTCAGCGAAAGCGGCGACTGGGTGGCCCCTTGCGGACCCCGAAAAGTGCATGCCTGTTTAATTGCCGGGACTGTTGTTGGCGCGGTGCATGCTCCGATGGACATTGTCTAAACAGTGTAAAACCGGAACTCAGCACGTTTTTGCTCTTGTGGAGGCGGGCTCGGAAAAATTCTTGTTTTACATGGTTTAAAAAAGACGGTGCGTCACGTGCGGTGAGTTTTTCCTCCGTCTCTCCGGAATCGGGTGCAATCCTCCGCGGCGTTACCCGAACGAAGTACCCTCATGAAACTACCCCCGACCTCCCGGCGTGCCCTGCGAACAATTTTGCTGGCTCTGTTTTTCGCGCCGGTTTTGCTTGCGGAACCGCCCGGGGCCGCGCGGCGTCCCGGTGCGCAACCGGATGGCTCCATTTTGTTGCCCAATATGTGGTCCCTTCAGCCGGCGGGGTTGCAGGTTCCCCTCGGGGATTTTCCGGTGAACATCGCCGTGCATCCCGGTGGAAAACATGCCGCGGTTTTGCATGCGGGGCACGGGCGCCATGAAATTCACCTCGTAGATCTTGTTTCGGCCCGGGTCACGCAGCGTATCCCGGTGGAGGAGACATTTTACGGGATTTAATTCACCGCCAACGGCAAACGGCTCTATGCCAGCGGAGCGGGAAACGAGGTGCTCCGGTGTTTTGATTTTGAGGAGGCCGCCGCGACGCTCGGGGCGGAACGGCAGCTGGTTGTGCGGGACAAGGCCGAGCGCGGAATTCCGGCGGGGTTGGCGCTCTCCTCCGATGCCCAGTCGATCTATGTCGCCAACGTGCTTGGGCATGGGGTGAGTCGTGTTCGCACCGAGGCGATCGGGGCGCCCGTTGAAAATCTCCCGTTGTGGAAAGATCCGGGTGCGGCGGGGACTGCCTCTTTCAAGCCGGCCCGCCCCGCCGTCGAGCGCACACCGGATGAAGCGGCCATCACAAAACGCGCGGAGGCCGCCCTGGATCCCTCGCACCCCGCGGCGCCCTATCCCTATGCATGCGTGTTGGATGAGCGCAAAAACCGGCTCTACGTGAGCCTCTGGGCGCAGGCGCAGGTAGCCGTCATTGACCTCGTTTCCAATTCGGTGGTGATGCGAATTCCCACCGGCGAACATCCCAACGAAATGGTGCTCGCCCGGAAGGGGCGGCTTTTGTACGTGGCCAACGCCAACCACAACACCGTGAGCGTGGTGGACACCGAATCCGGCGAAGTCGTCGAGACCATCTGGGCCGCACTTTATCCCCAGGCACCGCATGGAAACACTCCAAACAGCGTGGCGCTTTCCCCGGACGAAAAAACCCTGTTTATCGCCAACGCCACCATCAACGCTATTGCCGTGTGTGATGTGAGTGAGAAGGGAAAAACCCGCTCCCTTGGATTCATCCCAACAGGATGGTACCCGACATCGGTTCGGATGACTCCCGACGGAAGGAAGCTGTTAGTCACCAATGGAAAGGGAATCACTTCAAAACCCAATCCAAACGGCCCGCAGCCCGGTAAAAAAGCCCCCCCGGAAACGGTTTCCGAGTATATCGGCGGTCTTTTCAAGGGAACCCTGAGCATTGTGGATGTTCCGAAGGATTCGGAGTTTCAACAACAGCTCGAGAAGCACACGGCGACCACCTACCGGTGTTCTCCATTGCGCGCAGACAATGCGCCGGTTGGAAAGCGCCCCGCCAAAAGCCCGATCCCCGGAGCTCTTGGCGATCCGAGTCCCATCCAGCACTGCATTTACATCATCAAAGAAAACCGCACCTACGACCAGGTTTTTGGGGACATGAAGGAGGGCAAGGGCGATCCCGCGCTGTGTCTGTTTCCGGAAAAGGTCACCCCAAATCACCACAAGCTGGCGCGCGAATTTGTGCTGCTGGACAATTTCTACGTCGAGAGCGAAGTGAGCGCCGACGGCCATGAATGGAGCATGGGTGCGTACGCCACCGACTTCGTGGAGAAATTCTGGCCCCTCAGTTACGGCCACAACAAGTCGCGCAAGTATAGTTATCCGAGCGAGGGAAACTTCCCGATCGCGACCCCCGCCGGAGGCTACCTGTGGGACCGCGCGCGGGAGGCGGGAGTTTCCTTCCGCAGTTACGGGGAGTTTGTGCAAAACGGCAGGACGCCGCGGGATCCCGGCCGTGCGAAGCACAAGGGACTGGAAGGCCACATCGACCCACTTTTCCGCAGTTTTGACATGGATTATCCGGATGTAAAACGGGCCGAGCGGTTCATCTCCGAGCTGCACCGGTTCGAGTCGGAGGGCTCGATGCCGCGCCTTCAGATTGTGCGGTTGCCTCAGGATCACACCTCCGGCACGACGCCCGGAAAATGGACGCCCACCGCCTGCGTGGCGGAGAACGATCTGGCGCTGGGTCTGCTTGTGGAAGCGGTCTCGCGTTCCAAGTTCTGGGCTTCAACCGCCATATTTGTGGTGGAGGACGATGCGCAAAACGGCCCAGACCATGTGGATGCGCACCGTACGGTGGCGCTGGTCATCAGTCCCTATTCCCGCAAAGCCTCCGTGGACTCTACGCTCTACTCCACCAGCTCGATGCTACGGTCCATGGAACTTATTCTCGGGCTGCGCCCCATGTCGCAGTTCGACGCGGCGGCCATGCCCATGTATGCCTCCTTTCAGCCGGCACCCGACGACCGGCCCTATACCCACGTGCCGGCGCGCGTCGACGTGACCGAACTCAATTCCAAGCTCGCATGGGGAGCGGACCGCTCGCGCAAAATGGATTTCCGAAAGGAGGACGCCGCCGATGATCTTGTTTTAAACGAGATCATCTGGAGAAGTGTCCGCGGCCCCGAAAGCAAAATGCCTCCGCCCCGGCGGGCTGCGTTCGTTTTTGCATCGGCACGCGACCGCGATGACGACTAAAGCGAACCATCGTGCGAGGGCTTCTGCTCCGGTTAGAGGGGCTGCCATTGTGGGTGAAGGTGCGAAAGAATGTCGGAGACGGAAAGTCCCGGCGTAGACCAGTTTACCCCTTCCAAGGCGCTGAGCGTTTCGGGGGATACAGGCAGACGCCATTCCCCGGCGAAAACAGGCGCGAGGTTTTTGCGGGCGGCGACACTCCCGCAGATCATCCAATGCCACGCCTGCCTGAGCGCACCCTCTGCGGAAGCGGGCTGGGCCTCGGGGCATTTGGCGAGTTCTTCAAAAAAACGCGACACCCAGGCATCCCCCCCGTTTTCGCGGCGCAGCCGGAGCATGGCGGCGGCGTAACACACAGGCTGGTCGGAGGGAAGGAGGATGCGTCCCGCGGAATCGCGCAGGCGGTGTTCCTTCTCGCCGCGGTGGACATGGGTGAAGGTTTCCAGAAACGAAAGGGGGCCCGCACCCAGCCGTGCTGCGGCACCCTCAATGGCCTTGCGTGTGTGCGCGTCCGTGTCGGGAATCTTCAGCGCATCCATGCACACATAGCGCATGAAGACGGCAAACCCCGTGATGAAGCAGGAGTGGCGGTTTCCAAAAGTGTAGAAGTTCCGGCCCATCTCATAAAAGAGAAGGTGC
>JBILWF010000273.1:0-4771 GCA_044370075.1 Chthoniobacteraceae bacterium
ATCCACCACAGTACTTTTGAGAAGCCGATTCGTATTCCGCTCTATGCGATAAAGATAAGCGGATATACGGTGAGGCTTTTTGGAACCAACCGCAGCGGACATTCCATGGACGGTAGAAAAACTGTAACCGGAGAGTGGCGCTCCAAGCGGATGTTTCGGCGTCCCGTCTGCCTGTGGGAAAACAAGGGATCTCTGCGCGGTGTGCGGAAAACCTACACCCTATCGAGTGTGCCCGAGGCGCCTCCGAACGTGTCCGTTTCGACTCCCAGCCTTTGGAGCACTGTTACAAAAAGCTTGGAGAGTGGGAGTTCCTCCACCTCCATTTTACCGCTCCATCCTGCGTCCGTAACAATCCCCGCGCCCGCTTGGTTATCCTCGTTCCCTTTGCCGAACTTGAGATATCGGCCGTTTTGAAAACCGAGGTTTTTGCCTCCCGCAGAGATGATCGGATAATTGCGCGAGAGATGAAAACTGCTGGAGGCGGACCCGTGCATGGCAAAGGTGTTGTCCAGCATGGTGCCCCTTCCGTTGGGTTCGGGGGTATCTTTGAGTTTCTGCACGAAGCGGCCGAATTCCTGAGCCTGATAGCGGTTGTAAGTGCCGAGGTTTTCCCATCCCCCGGGCTTTTTGACGGAGTGAGTGAGTCCGTGTGCACCGGGCAGGTCCACGGCGAGCGATAGCAGGTCGTGGGGGCCTTCGCCGTTTTCTCTTCCGAGCTGGAAAGTGGCCACGCGCGTGGAGTCGCTTAGGAAAGCGAGGTAGATGAGCTCGTACATGGTCTGGAAGTAGAGCCGCGCCTCCTTTGGTTCGGCGTCCAGATGGAGGTTGCTCATGTCCACTTTGGGCACCGGCATGTCAATCCAGCGCTGGGCCTTCGACAACTTGACCTCGGTGTCACGCACGGCGTCCAGATAGTGCTGGAGTGCGTCCTGATCGCGCCGGGACAGCTGGCGTTTGAGGGAGCGGGTGTTTTCGACGAGTAAATCAAGCGCGCTCTTACTGCGCGCAAGCCGTTCAGCAGCCTCCTTGCCGCTGGTGACAAAAAGCATTTCAAAAATTTGGCGAGGCTTGTTCATCGCGGGAATGGGGCGGCCCTCCCGGTTGAAGGACTGAGTCTGCGCCCCGCGCGGAGCACCCGTTCCGCCGTTGGTGGACATCACCAGTGAGGCATGCCGGGTCAGGTCGCCGATCTGCTCGGCGTAGGCTTGGTCCACCGAAATCGAATTTTTGTAGGGCCCGCTTCCCCCGATGTCCGCACCGGTCAAGTATTGGTCTGCATTCGAGTGGCCGTGCACGCGGCGCGCGGCCGGGTGTGATAACCCGGAGTAAACGGTTATCTCACTGCGCAGGGGCTCAAGCACGTCGAGCACCTTGGTTAGTACGAAGTCTCTCTCGGTGCCGCGGGGAAACCAGCTCCAGTCCTCCCATGCGGGATCCGATTTGAGCGGAAGTCCGACTCCGTCGGGATGATAGACGCTGAGAAAACGTCTGGGCGTGTTGTCCGCGGTGGCCGCGGCCCGGGCAAAGGTCTCAAACCAGGGAAGGGCGAGGGCCACTCCCGTACCCCGCAAGAACGTGCGCCGGCTGAGTGCGAGTGTTTTATTATTCATGAGCGGGGGCGGTTAATCTCGGGCGTTGAAAATATCACTGCTGACAATCAACTGGATCAAGTCTTTGAGCCGGTCGTTTCTTTGGCGGAACTGGGCCGTGATACGTTCTATATCGATAC
Organism: Chthoniobacteraceae bacterium; assembly: GCA_044370075.1. Taxonomy (GTDB): domain Bacteria; phylum Verrucomicrobiota; class Verrucomicrobiia; order Chthoniobacterales; family Chthoniobacteraceae; genus Chth-196. The sequence continues at coordinate 1,730 of JBILWF010000273.1, forward strand.
GATCCCCCAGAGTCAGCGGCCTGCCAAGCGCATAAGCAGTCAGCTTGTGCACGAGGGCTTCTGCAAATTGATCCTGCCGTTCCGTTAGCAAATACCGCTTGAGGCCCTCAATACCTGAGAGGGTTTGTTTGTTGAACAAATCCGAGGTGGCATCCACCGGACGGCCGTTGACTTGGGTGCGGTAGACTCCCATCGCGTCGTAATTCTCAAACGCGATTCCCCAGGGGTCGATCCGCGCATGACACGAGGCGCAGGCCGCTTGATTGCGGTGGTTTACGATGCGCTCCTTGAGCGTCATTTTGAGAATTTCCGGATCGGTGAGGTCGACCTCCGGGACGTTAGGCGGGGGCGGCGGTGGCGGGTCGTGGAGGATTCGCTGGAGAAGCCAGACACCCCGTTTGACGGGGTGAGAATCCTTTCCATCGGAGTTGATTGCGAGCATGGCTGCAGCCGTCAGCATGCCGCCCCTGTTGGACCGGGGAGAGATCGCAACTTTGCGAAAGTCCGGACCGTACACTGTGGGAGTGCTGATGCCGTACATGGCAGCGAGGCGTTGGTTGAGGAACGCGTAGTCGCAGTCCAGAAAATCGAGAATGCTTCCGTTCCGTTGAAGAACATCTTCAAAAAGTGCAACGGGTTCCTGGAGCAGCGTTTCACGCAGGTTGTCGTCCTTGATGTGGCTCACACTCTGAATGCGGTCCAGCCCCAGCCACTGGTCGACAAAGTTCCCGGAAAGCCGCTTGGAGCGAGGATCCGCGAGCATGCGTTCCACCTCGGCTGAGAGGACGGCCGGCTCCCGCAGTTTTCCTACTTCGGCGAGTTGGAGGAGTTTTTCGTCGGGAATGCTCGACCACAAAAAGAGCGCGATGCGGCTGGCCAACTCAAAGGGATCGATGCGTTTGCGGGATGACTCGCCGCCTGAGGGTGCTTGTTTGGGCGTGAGGTAAAGGAATTCCGGGGAGGCAAGGGCGGTGGCAAACACTTCCACCATGGCGTCCTCGAAGGTGGGCAGGCTGGAGCGGTATTTTCCAAACAGGTTCAGGAAGGCGTCTACTTCTTGCGGTTGCACGGGCCGGCGCCAGACGCGGCGCAGGAAGTTGCCGAGCAATTCTCGGCCGTAGGCATGTTCATCGCCTTTACTTCTGCTGTCGAAAAACAGGGCGGTATGCGACTTCGGCGGCCATTGCTCGTAAAACGGCGCTGTGATTTCGATGTGATCAATAAGCACATCGAGACGTTCCCTGCCAGCGCCCGAGGCCACGTTGCGAATGTGCAAAAATTCGTCCCGGCGAGGGAAAGCAGTTTCGAGTTTGCGGAACGGGTTCCTTTGGATGTCGCTCAGCGGGATGTCAAAGTGAATAAACTGCGGATCGTCCTGCGATGCTGTAACCGGAACATCGGCTGCGCTAATCGGTTGGTAAAAGTTCGCGTTGTTGCTCGTGTGGGCGCTCCACGCAAGACGCAGATGCGCGAACTCGTCTGGGTGCATCGTTGAGCGCCCCGCCCGGATGCGCACACGCATTGTTCCCTCGTCCGGCAAAAAGCGGTCGAGGTTAATTTTAATTTCGCTGCCGGGCGGGATAACCCACACCACGGGGGAAACAGGTGGTGTCATGCCAAAGACCGCATTTTCCTTCGGAAGAGCCTGTCCCTGAGGTTGCAGCACGCCCCTGCCGTTTGACCGGTCCAGCAAATGCTGTTCAAGGCGGGGCTTTGGGGGCGGTGCCTCGGCGTCGTCGAAGGTTTTTGGGTTTTTCTGGCGCGCGGCTTTTGCCAATTGGTCCACCATCGGGATGATGTAGGTCACGGGCCTGGGTTGATCCCCAATGACGACGGCGCGTCGTAATGCCTGCAGCCCGATCTCTCGGTAGGTCTGAAACTGCATCGCAGAAATCTGGAGCAGATCGGAACGGTTTTTAAATCCGTCCTCTGATACAGTTTCCGGGGGCAGCTTGCTCGCAAAGGGCGCATTCAATCCCAGGAGGTCCTGAAGCGCGTAGTTGTACTCGTACTTGGTCAGACGGCGGAAGGAGGAGTGCTCCTTGCTGGCGCGGCGGGTCATGGAGGCCTTGTGCAGTTCATCCCCAAGCCAGTCCACGAGCTGGCCGCGTTCGGTGTCAGTCAGTTTTTCGTTGGGGGCATCCTCAGGGGGCATTTCTGCCTTGATGAGGGCGTTATAGACCTCGCGCCACTTCTCCGCGTCGGGACCTTTGAGAAGGTCGGCGTTGAGTTGATCGATGCGCAGCCGGCCTTCCGCTTTCTTTGGGCCGTGACAGCCCGTGCAGTTCTTGGCCAAAACCGGATGCACTTTCTTTTCAAAATCCGCCGTGTTCGCGGTGTTTATTGCCTCGAGGGGCTTGGTTTCCGTGGAGGAGTTTTTGAGGAAACGCGACTTTTGCCGTCCGATTTCCCTCGCCGATTCCAGGGAAAGCGGCTTGTCCGCGGGGTCCGGCGCGCCTTGCAAAGCGGCTTGTCCGAGTAGAAGCAGGGTGGGAAAGAGCAGAACTCTCATGGGCAGCTTTGGTTTTTTGGCCTTCTCAAGTTGCGGGTCACGCGGAGGTCATCGCGCCAAGTGTCAGCTACCCGGGCGGGACGCGGGTGCTGGATCCAGGGGGGGGTGTTTCGGGGAGGGCGAGGCATTGAGAACGTCCCTGTGTAACTGACTCCGGGCGGGGCCGAATCTTAGACCCCGCAGGGGGGCGGCGGCCGGTGGCGGCTCGTGCCCTTCTTCAATGCACCAGCTTGTTGAGCGGGTACTCAATAATGCCCTCGGCTCCCGCAGCCTTGAGACGGGGGATGATCTCCCGCACCACTTTCTCGGCAATGACCGTTTCCACGGCAATCCAGCCCTCCTGGGCCAGTTTGGAGACCGTGGGATTGCGCAGGGCGGGAAGGCTCGCTAGGAGCTCGGGGAGTCGGTTTTCCGGCAGGTTCATTTTCAAACCAACCTGATCCCGTGCCGCGTAGGCGCCTTGGAGTAGAAGCACCAGGTTGTCGAGTTTCGCGCGCTTCCACGGATCCTGATACGCCGACCTGTTGGCG
>JBILWF010000274.1:0-4756 GCA_044370075.1 Chthoniobacteraceae bacterium
GAAGCGGCGGTCCTCTACCAGCACGATGGGTGTGGTGGGGTGAACGGCCCTTATCTGCTCCACCAGGGGCACGCACCGCTCCGTGACGGCGGCCGGTTGCATGTTGGGCAAACAGTCAATGACGAAGGCAGCCGCATCGATCCGCACCAGAAACTCGCCCACGGCGGTCTCCATCCTGCCGTTTCCTGAAAAACCGAGGTTCACCACGGGCCGGTCCAGGCGGCGTCCCAGAATGGCGGTATGCACCATTCCCGGTCGGCTCGCGCAGGCCCCGTGCGTGATGGATGTACCATAGAAGACGATCGGTTTCGGGCGGGGGCTCAGGGGCTCGAAGTGGGAGCCTTTCGGCACGCCAATTTGAATCTGGTTCACGCCGTTGTAGAGGGGAAGGTACGCAGCGAATTCGCGCTCCCCGGCGGCCAGTCCACTTAAAACAAGGGTTTTAACGGTTTGTGCGCCTGGGCGGGTGACGCCCACCCAGCGCCATTTTCCAGCGGAGTCTTTCGCGTAAAAGTCCACGCCGCTCACGCCGGTGGCGGGCATGTGGGGCATGCTCAGGGTGGGTTTGAGCAGCGTGTAGTCCACATACAGGGCGCTCGCGTCGGTGCGAAAGCGGGTCACCATGCCGGCGCTGTCCCGGCTCAGGTTCCAGACGGCGGAGGAGACTTTGTTTTCCGCCTCCGCCGGAAGCCGGTCGAAGTACCGCAACCGCGGGGCGTTGTTCCATTCCCTGCCTTCCAATCCCCAGGACGAAAGATCGTGCCACTCGACATTCTCGAAGGGGTCGGTCTTGGCTGCCGCCGCCGGGGGAGTTGCCTGTGCACGGACGGAAACGGGGCAGCCCAGCCAGGAGAAGGACGCGGCAAGCAGAATCCCAAAGGAGGACAGCGGGAGAGGGGAGGAAAGAGAGGTTTTCACGGTAATCGGGTGGACAAGGGGACAGGGAGGTTATCGGAAAAAAACGCGGCTGCTGAAGTCGCTTCCCAAGCGCGGACAGGCTTTTCGCAGCCGGCCCGCCCGGGTTTGCGCGCGCGCACCGGCCGCGGCGCGATACTTTTTGAGAGCGTCCAACGAGGCACACGCTCAGGGGGAACGTAAAACCGGAGGGCTTGGATATGCGGGATGGTGGGCAGAAATACAATTTCGGCACTCGTGCCGCAACGCGGCTTGTGTGGTTTTTTCTGTGGGTGGCGGCGTGGCTGGTGCCCCCCCTTGTCCATGCGGAAACATGGCAGGCGGTTGATGTCGGTGCTTGCGCTCATCCTCAGCTGCGGACCGCCGTGGAGAACGCCGGCGAACTGCGCATTGCCAGTTCCGGTGCGGACATTGGGGGTACCTCCGACAGCATGCGTTTCCTGTACCAGTCCGTCTCGGGGGACGGGGAACTCCGCGCACAGATAGCCACACAGGCCGAGGGGACGGCGCAGGCCAAAACCCTCTGCATGTTTCGGTCCGGGTCTGGCGAGCGCGCCGCAAACATCGCATGGGGCATGAATGCCTCCGGCAAGTTGATTCTTCAAATGCGCCGCAGTGAGGGCGCCGCCACGCTTGCCGTGTTGTCCATGAGTGCGCCCCCGGATATCCGCTGGGTTCGGCTCTCCCGAAAGGGAAATACGTTCCACGCCGCGACGTCCCGCGACGGGGTGTCCTGGATTTTCGCAACAAAACAAGAGCTGACGCTTCCCGCATCCACACTCGCCGGAATCGGGGTCAGCATGGGAGCCCGTGGCCTGCTCGGGAGCACCCTGATTCGGAACCTCCAAATCCTGTTCCCAGCCCCCGCGGCCGCCGTTCCTCTGACGGCTCCGGTGATCTCGGCCCGGACACTGCGCGGCACTTCGGTGGAAATCACCTGGGAGGGGGCCTGCGCCCCGGAAGGCGTGGCGGGGTACGAAGTCATTCGCGAGGGCCAGCGGGTGGCATCCCTCTCGGCATTCCATACCTCCTGGGTTGACCTCCATCCAGCACCAGCAACTGGGTTTTCATACGCGGTGGCAGTCCGGGACAGTTCTGGGACTACACTAGCGGGGGCTCCGGTTCGAATCGCGATCGCGGATGCGGCATCCCGGTCCGAATTCTCGGGGGCGCTTGCCGTTTTGGGAGGCAGCCTCGCCCCGGGAACTCTTTCGGTTTTTGCTGGCGCCGGCGGTTGCCAAATTCAGGGGTCGGGAATCGATCTCGGGGGGCGCTTCGACAGCGCGCAGTTCGTACAACAAACACTGAGCGGCGATGGACAACTCCTTGTGCGCGTGGCCGCCATGCGAGCAGAGGATGCCGGGGCACGCGCCGGCGTTATGCTTCGCGACGGACTCGGCGCCGACGCCCCTTACGCCGCCCTGCTGCTAAACGCCCAGGGAAGCGTTGTTTTTCAATACCGCTCCGCGCCGGGCGGAATTGCCGCCGTAAAACAAACGCTCCCTGCCAGACAGGGCCCGCAGTGGTTGAAGCTGGTCCGCTCCGGAAACATTTTTTCCGCGTTCGTGGCGGGGGACGGCGAGGAATGGATAGGGCTCGGGGGCCAGTCTCTTGCGATGCGGTCCCTGCTGAATGCAGGGGTGTCTCTCAGCAGCCGTTCCCACCTCCGCCAGTCCACGGTCGATGTCAGCCACGCGTGGATTTTTCAAACTCCCGCCGGGGATTTGGCTCCGCCCTCGCCCCCCGAAGTTTCCATTCTGGAAACAACTTCCACTTCCGTACGCATGGGCATCCGGGGTTCCCGCGACGACGTGGGGATCGCCGGATTCAAGGTCTTTCGCGACGGCGTGGAAATCGCCGCGGTGCCCCCGTGGATTTCCTCCTTCACCGACTCGGGACTTCCGCCCGGGATCAGCGCCGTATACACGGCCGCAGCCCTTGATGGCTCCGGAAAGGTGTCTGCGCCGGGCACTCCAGCGGAAGCAGCAACCGCCCCTGGCGTCGCGTATACACCATGGGTTTCAACCCAGATCGGAAGGCCCGAGGCGGGCTCCACGCTAACCGTGCTCGGCGATGTGGTCGGGTTGCACGCCGCGGGAGTCGGCGTCCGGGAGTCTGCGGAGGAGTTTCAATTCCTGCACCAAAGCTGGGCGGCGGACGGCGAAATTTCCGCCCGCGTGACGGCATCCTCCTCGGCGGCAATCGCCGGTTTGATGGTGCGCGCCGATTTGAGCCCGGGCGCCCCCTGTGCCCTGATGCAACTCAGCAGCGGCCTTGCGCCTTTCCTTTCGCGCTCCACGGCACAGGGCAAAATCACGGTTTCCCCCGATGAAACAACACCGACCCCAGTCTGGGTGAAGCTCAGGCGTAGCGGCGGGCTGGTATCGGCTTACAAATCCGTGGATGGATTCAACTGGGTGCTGGTGGGGGTGAGCCCGTTCCCCGCGGGAAAACCGGCGTTTGCCGGGCTGATGGCCGCCTCCGGGTTCCCCGACCGGCGGGCACACGCCACCTTTGACCAGATCCAGTTCTCCGCGGGCATTTCCAACCCGGAACCGCAGCTTCCGGCGGTGCGTTTTGAACCGGTCGCCATGCTTGCCGGGGCTGCGGGGGCGGGAGTCCGCGGGCGCTGGTTTCGGGAGATGGAACGCATCTACTGCGGTGACTTGCAGGGCAGCGTGGAGTTCCTCTGGGAAGCGCCTGCAGCGGATGTCTACCGCCTGCAAATCACCGGGGCCAACCGGTCCGGGATTGCGGAGGCCGCAGGTTTCGGGCTGGACGTTTTTGTAGACGATGCCTTTGTCGCCCGCCTCGACCTTTTAACCTCCCGGAGCAAGTCCTCCACGGTGGAATGCCTCAGTCCGTGGCTGACCGCAGGCGCGCATCGCATCCGCATCCAGTGCGCAAACCCCACGCCGGGCGCGCACCTCCAAATCGACCACGTGCGCGTCGAGCGTCCGCAGGGGCCGGACATGGATGCAAACGGACTGAGTGACTGGGCCGATTCCGTTCTGGCGCCACTTCATACGGTGGACCGCTGCCCGCAGACCAGCCGGACCTCTCCGGCTTGCATTGAGGGGGCCGCGCAAAACGCCGCGCACATGCTGCTGGAACCGCAGGCCGCCGCCGCCCCCGGATTGCAGGGGCGCTGGTACGCCAATGTGCCGCTTCGGGAGGACTCCAGTGAAACACCCGTTCGTGTTCAGTTTGATTTCGGGCGGGCACAGGTGGAGACAACCGTGCGCTGGATTCCCACCAACATCCTGGAAGCCGGCACCCTCTCAATCCGCAAAGGCGACGCGCTTCTTTTGACAGTGCGACCGCATGCCGGAGCGCAGGGACCGATGTCTATCCAGATATCCGACACCAACCGCATCCTGCAGGGCAGCGTACAAAAGCCCGTTCCCTGCACCTTCGATAAAGCCGGTGTCTTTAGCGTGCAGGGTGCCTTCGGTTCGACGGGCGAGGTTCGCGGAACGCTCACGGTGCGGGTGGTGGAGGCCGCTCTTCCGCGCGGAATTGTTGGATGGGTCAACCAGGCTCGCACCGTGGATTCCCGGACACTGGGAGCGGAGGTCAGCGTGGACGGCGGCCCCGATGTGCAGTGGAGTTTTCTCCAAAACGCGAGCCCGGGGGTGCGGCGTTTCCGGGTGCGATCCTGCGCTGCGCGCCCGGCCCCCGTGCTGGCGCGTCTGGGTGCGACGGGCCCCGTTCTGGACCGGGTCACGGTGGATTCCTTCGACCTCGCCAACAACGTCACGCGGGTGGCAGAGGATTACCCGGACGGGAGCGTCTCCGTCAGTCATGCGGTGAGCGTCCGGGGAACTGTGGCACCGGACAT
>JBILWF010000275.1:0-4752 GCA_044370075.1 Chthoniobacteraceae bacterium
TCGGGCAAAATGCGGATTCTCCGGCGAAGTCAGCCAGAGCGCGTAGTTTTCCCGGCGGTCGCCTCCCCCCTCCAGGGCGGGCTCGCTGCCGCCGAGGTACCGCGGCGGTTGTGCACGGGCGGTCCGCGGGTTGGTGGAAAACCCCTGCTGCAAGTTCAGCACAACCGTCTTGGCATTCTTCATGTCCGCCATGCGCGGATCGGGTTTTGTTCCCACCTGGTTGAAAAAGCTGTGCACCCCGTAGTAGTCCCCCTGGGTCCAGTTCTCAAATGGATGCGGATGACACCGTGCGCAGAGCATGCGCACCCCGCAGAACACCTGCGTCAGACGCTGCATGGTGTCATCGGTGTCCTTGCTTACGGTGAAGTAAGCGGCCGCCGGGTTGTCCAGATAGCTGCCCCGTGCCGTGAGAATTTCCCGCGCAAAAACATCCATCGGCTTGTTGGAAGACACCGCCGCCCGGATCCATTCGCGGAACGCGTAAACGGCCGGATCACTCGCGGTGTTGCGCGAGTTCTGCAACAGATCACCCCAGCGCAGCGACCACCAGTCGACGAACTCGCTGCGCGCGAAGAGCGCATCCACCAACCGCGCCCGTTTGTCGGGAGCAGGATCGGCCGAGAACGCCTCAATCTCCTCAGGTTTGGGTTGGATCCCGATGAGATCCAGGAAGACCCGGCGCAGGAAATGCGCGTCATCCGTCACCTCCGATGCGGCGATGCGCAGGGTGTTGAGTTTGCGGACGACATGGGTGTCCACCAGGTTGTCCCCGGGAACCGGCGCCGGTTTGAATCCCGTGTCAGGAGGCAGAATGACGAAATCCGCCACGGCAAATATGTTTTCATACCGGGCAATAATGGCCGTTTCCCCGAGGTCCGTGGCCGACACCAACCCGGTGTCGTCCGCTTTGGCGACGCGCTCGGTATTGACCGTGAAAATGGCCTCGCGCGTGACATCCCGCAGCGTTTTGTCGCTGTAGTGCGCGGTCACCTGAAACTGCTGCTGAGCGCCGGGCCGGGCGGTGATTTTGCGGGGATGGATCTGGATGGACTCCAATTTGGGAATGGAAGGCGGGTCGTTTTTGGCGCCCTCGGCAATCCACTGGACCAGCGTGCGGTGCATGGGAGTGCCGTGGTCCAGACGGACCCCGCCCTCGTGCGGAAGGTCGCCGAGCGGTTTGAGCAGCAGCAGGCTGGCCGGTGCGTTGTTGCGGTTGATGCGGCGCTCGGCGAATTCCTCGGTGAGCGCGAGGTAATCCGCATCGGGGTCGGCGCCGCGAAGGGAGAGTTTGAAGCCGTTCTTGCCCAGCGAATATCCGTGGCAGGCGCCCATGTTGCAGGTTCCCTTCGAAAGCACGGGCATCACATCCTGGCGGAAGCTCACGGGCACCTCCGTCTGCGGCAAGCGCACGCGGACCGTCGCCTTCGCTGTCTTCCCGCCCGCGCGAACTTCGAGGATGGCCTCCCCGTTGGACACCGGATGCACCCAACCGAGCGCGTCCACGGTGGCCACCTTTTCGTCGGAACTGTGAAAGACCGCTTTGCCGGTCAAATCGAGATCGTAGCCGTCGGCGGTCCGCGCCGAAACCAGAACGGACTGCGGACGCTGTGGGTGAATAAGGGACACTTCCGCGGGATGCAGCGCGAGTTCCCCCGCGAGGGTCACGGCCATCTCCGCGCGAACCGGGGCGCAGGCAATCCACGCACACATCAACAACGCAATTTTTCGCATGGCAATCAGGGGAGTTTATCCGGGAGGTTTGGCTTCCGCGGGGGCATCCGCGGGTTTCAGCGTGACAACCACATCCGCGTCGCGGGCGTTGACCTTCACGTTGCCCGCGCCGAGGGCCGAGGCCGAAACGCGAATTCCCCCCACTGGTCCCGCGGAAAACCCGGGGGGAAATTTGAGCGAAAATTTGAAATCCGTTTGCCCCTCCTTGAGTTTGATGGCGGCCGGTGCGGCGACCTTCGCCGGCAATCCGACGAGGCTCACAGTCACCTCCCCTTTGAGTTCGCCCTTGGCGGCTTCCAGCCGCTCCACCTTGCCGCCCACCTCCACGGTGGCTCCGGCCTTCGGGTCCAGCGCGGCAGTCTGCGCCCCCTCGAGTCGGATCTGGATCGGATTCACCACCGGCAATTCCAAAACCGGCGTGTACGCCACGGCCTCCACCGTTTTTCCATCGCGCTTGAGCAACTCGGCTTTGAACGCCACCTGATGCACCACCTCGGGTAAATCCGCCGGAACAACGAGGACGGCTTCCGCGTCGTTTTTCATCTTCTTCGCGGCTTCCGCCAGCGTCTTTTGCGCCTGGTCAAAAGCTGCCTGCGCTTTCTGCACGGCGGCCGTGAGATTGTCCGCCACCGCGCCCTTGGCCGTGGCAGCCGCAACCGCCGCCTTGGCCGTTTCCAGAGGCTTGGCAGCCGCGTTGAGCACGTCGGTGAGTTGCTGAAGATTTTTGTCCTCGGAAACCACCACGGGTTTTTCCTCCCGCAGCATCCGGACCGTGTCCAACTGCGCCTGTTTCACAATCCGCGCCTGGCTCGTCATCAACGTAAAGCGCACCGAACCGTCGTGCCCCGCAGGACGATTCACACGCACGGGCAGTTTGGCTTTTGCGGACAAGGTGAGCGCCTGTTTGCCCGCTTCCGCCCCCCACTCCGCGCCGAAAACAAAGGCTCCGTCAGCAACCCCCACAAGGGCCACATCCCCGTCCAACCAGGGCTGCAATCGAGACAACACTCCGTTCCCCAAGCGCACCGGTTTTTCCTCGCAACCGCCCCTGCCCTTCATCCCGAAAATCAGGGGTTCGAACGGGGCGCTCCCCGTGAAAGTCAGCAAGGTTCCCGTGGCATTTTCCGGGATGCGGGTTCCAGAAACCGTCACTCCCTTGGGCAGTGACCCCACCTTTAATTCGATCGGACCCGCAAAACCTCCCTCGCGGACCGCCTCGACTTTGAAAACCGTCGGGCTGCCCGGACGCAGCGTTTGGCTGTCCTCGACCAGTTTGAGGCTGAAGGTTTCCGGGGTTTTTGCGGCCTTGATCGCCGCCTCGAGGCGGTACACGCACTCGGGACCACCGATTCCCCCAACATCCCGCACGGCAACCTGCAGGGAGGTCGTGTCTTTGGGGACCTTAAAAATCAGCTTCGGGTCGGGCGTTCCCGTCCCATCGTCGGCCGCCGCCAGACGCTTGCCTTTTGCATCGCGCACCTCCAGTTCAGCATCGATGGGCGACCCAAGGGCGTCGGCCAGCACCTCCAATTCCAGCTCGGTCTCCGGCTGAACCGTCAGCGCGTACACGTCCACCTCGCCGGGCTTGCTGATGCGCCCGTTCACCCCCACCGGGAATGCGGGAAGCTGCTGCGGAGAGGCGGCCCTGGCCTCCTGCTCGACCACCTGCGGCACCGCACTCAGCCATACAACCGGGCGCGGCCCGCTCACCGCCGTACGGTTCCCCCACGGCACGGGTGCCGAGTCACCCTCCAAATCGGAAGGCAGTCGCACGGGAGACCTCTCTGCCCCGTTCCCGACCAAGTGCACCTCGGCGGAGCTCCCCTTTTGGACCGTGGAGGGAAAAACACTGTCGGCATAAGTCCACTGCCCTACCTTTAGCCGGAAATGGGAGGGGGCCGCCGCCGCGTACTGCAAATCATGCACCTGCAGCCGGTACTCGCCGTCCGCGGGAAGCTTAAACTCCAGACGGCAGTCCCCCCGCAAACGAGTCTGGGGCGGGCTCCATGCAAGCAGCGTGTTTCTGGAATCGAGCAGCTTCAACACCGGCCGCAGCCGGCTCTGGATCCGCTGCGCCTCCACCTCGCACTGCACGGTTTGGCCCGCTTTGCCCGCGAAAGCCACCTCCCTTACCTGGCTGGCATCCACCGTACCATGCAGGGCCACGGGAAGCTGCCCCGCCTGCGCCGAAAACGCCCTCTGGGGCAACGCATCGACCGCCAGAACCGCCCGTGCGGAAACCCCGGCGTCGGTCACCAACCATCCGTTTTCAAACCCCGGCACGCTGTCGTCCTCCAGCTCGATATCGATGCTCACCCGGTTCGGCTTGGCCCCCTCCCGCACCTTTTGCGAGCGGATCCGCGCCGTGCTCAAAACCCGCGGATTGGGCAGCAAATCGCTGCCGGAAAAAGTCACGGTGGTCACGGTTCCCGTCTGCAGGGCGCGGACATCCAGACTCGTCACCACGGGCGGCGCAGCGAGCACCGAAAACGGCAGACAAAGCAGGGCGGGCCAGCGCACCCAATGCGGCAAACACGGTAAGAGCGGGTTCCGCATGCGGATCGCAGGAAAAGGACGGGGGAGAATGGAGAACCCCTTAGGCGAAAAGCTCCCGGATCGGCTCGGCCTCGATCAAACGAACCGGACGCCCACCCGGTCCAGGCAGCATGGTCGTTTCCAGATCGATTCCCATGGCCTGATAAATAGAGGCCACCACCTGCGGAGGAGTCACTGGACGGTCGTGGGGCGCGGCGCCCATCTTGTCCGTCGAACCGATAACGCGCCCGCCGCGGATCGGGCCGCCTGCGAGAAAGTTGGTCCACGCCGAAGGGTAATGATCTCGCCCGCCGCGCGCATTCAGCTTGGGCGTGCGCCCGAATTCGCTGATTACGGCAATGACAGTCTCCTCCAGCAACCCGCGCTGTTCGAGGTCCTCCAGCAGCGCCGTGAAAGCCAGGTCAAACTGCGGACACAGCACGTGCTCATAATCGGCGTAGGTGTTGTTCAAGCTGTTTCCATCCG
>JBILWF010000276.1:0-4751 GCA_044370075.1 Chthoniobacteraceae bacterium
ACCCCAGGGGTTCAGCCGCCGGGCGGGAACCGGCTCCGGGCGTTGCGGAGGTGGAACTCATGGCTGGGGATCCCGGGGCCATGCCGCCCAGCCGCCCTCCATAAAGTGCACCGGATTGGAGGGCAGATCGTTCCGGAGTTGGCGCGCAATGCGCGTGGCGCGCTCGCTGCCGACGCCCTCCCCGAAAACCACGATTTGCCGGCCCGCGGCGAGTGTGGCCCGGAGTTTTTCGAGATCCTGCGCATAGGTGGCGTCCCCGAAAAGCAGCGCGCCCGGCGCGTGCGCCCGCTCAAAGCGGTCGGGATTACGCACATCCACCAGAATGTACTTCGCGGGTTGTTGGCGGATCTGTGCGGGGGGGATTACCTGAAACTCCGGGGCGGGGCCCCAGTTGATGTTGTAGTGGCCGGTGATCCACGTGGGCACGGCGGCCAGCAGGCCCAGAACAAAGGCCTGCAGCACAAGGCTGCGCCAGAGCGGGGGAAGGGGCTGTGCTGCCTGCTGCATCGGGGAGGCGGTGAGGGGGGGCCGTGGACGCCTAGAGCGTGATCACGCGGCCCGAGCGGGCGCTTTCGTAGCAGGCCACAATGAGCGAGACCGCGCGCCGGGCTTCCGCGCCGGGGATCATGGGGGCTCGTTTGTCGCGCAAGGCAAGCGCAAGGTCCTCTACCAGGCGGCGGTGGCCCTCGACGCTGATGGCCTTGGGATCGGCGGTACCGCCCCCGATTTTGCCGCCCTGGTCGTTGCGCAAAACCTCCTCGTCCCCGGGCAGGGACTCGGCAAAATCCCAACGGGTGATCTTGTCGTTCACCAGCGCCGCGGAGCCCTTGCTGCCGGTAATCTCAATGCGGAGGTCCGATCCGGGGTAGCTGGAGGTGGCCGCTTCGATGACCCCGAGCGCGCCGTTGGGGAAGCGCAGCGTTGCCGAAAGCGTGTCCTCGGTCTCAATCATCGGATGGGCGAGTGTTCCGGTGAACGCCGCCACCTGGCTGGGCAAACCCACGAGCCACTGCAGGAGATCCACGGCGTGAATGCCCTGGTTCATGAGCGCGCCGCCCCCGTCCATCTTCCACGTGCCCTTCCAGTTGGAGGAGGTGTAGTACTCGTCGGTGCGCCACCACTTGATGTAGGCGCTGCACAGGGTCAACCGCCCAAAACGTCCGGCCTCCACCGCGGCTTTGAGCAGTTGCGCCCCGCGCCCGAGCCGGTTCTGGAATACGCCGGCCACCAGTCCGCCTCCGCTGCGTGCGGCTTCGAGAATGGAGTCCACCGCCTCAAGGCTCACGTCCATGGGCTTTTCGCACAAAACCGCCTTGCCCGCCCGCAACACGGGAACAGCCGCTTTGGCATGCGCGCCGCTTGGGGTGGTGATGCACACCGCCTCCACTTCCGGATCCCCGATTAATTCCTCCAAACTCGCCGCGGGCCGGCAGCCGACTTTTTGGGCGAACGCCGCACACGCCCCGGCGTTGCGGGAGAAAGCCGAGACCAGGCGGGCCTCGGGAACGAGCGAAATGGCTTTGGCATGAAACTCGGCGATCATGCCGGTGCCGACGATGGCGAAACCGATGGGACGAGACATAAGACCTCCACGTTAACGGCCGGCAGCTTGGGGGGAAAGTGTGCAGATGGACCGGCTGGGCCGGGCGGGCGCGGATCCCGGGGACTCGTTGGAAAAAATCCCGGTGTTTTGGAGGGGGCGTGAAAAACGTGCGCGGCTTTGGGTGGGTTGCCTGATTTCCCTCCGGTTGAGGCAAACGCGCGGGGGCTTTGAAAATTTTTTCAAGCTGGCATAGTCGACGACCACCCCTATGCACTTGGATTCCCACCGACTTCTTTCGCTGTCCCGCTCAGTCGGGACTCCGTTCTGGCTCTACTGCGCCGACACGCTGCGCAAGCGCATCGGCGAGATCCGGCACCTCACCGGGGAGGGGATTCAGGCGCGTTTTGCCATGAAGGCCTGCCCCGCCACCAAGGTGCTGCGCGAGATGCAGCGGGCGGGCATTTGGATCGACGCGGTCTCCGGCAATGAAATTTTGCGGGCCCTGCACGCGGGCCATTCCGGCGGACAGCGTCCCCCGCAGATTTTGTACACCAGCGACGTGTTTCGGGACAACGCCCTGGAGGTGGTTCTACAACAGGGGATTTTACCCAACATAGGCTCCCCGGGCATGATCGGAGACCTGCAGCGTGGCGGATACCGCGGGGCGGTTTCCATCCGGGTAAACCCCGGCTTTGGACACGGCCATGTAAACGCCTGCGACACTGGAGGCCCCAGTTCCAAGCACGGGGTGTGGTTTGAGGATCTGGCCGAGACCGCGCGTAAGGTGCGCGAGGCGGGCATGCGCGTGGTCATGCTCCACGCCCACATCGGAAGCGGCCCGCGCTTTGAGGAACTGCATGAGAACCTCCTGCGTCTGGCCGGTGAGTTTGCGGCGTTGCTTCCGCTGTTTCCGGATTTGGAGGCCGTCAGTCTCGGGGGCGGCATCCCGCACAACTACCGGCAGTCCGACCGGCAAATCCCGCTCGAACCGCTGCGTGCGCTGTTTGCCGAGTGCCGGGCCCGTCTGAGCGATGCGGCGGGACGGCCCATCCGGGTGGAAATCGAGCCCGGGCGCTATTTTGTGGCCTCGGCCTGCGTCTTGGTGGCGCGGGTCGCCGACGTCAAATCCACCCGATCCAACGCGAAGGGGCAGGGGGCGACGTTTGCGATGGTGGATGCCGGGTTTGTGGATCTGGTGCGTCCGGCGATGTACGGCAGCTACCACACCATCGAGGTGATTTCGCAGGATGGGGTGACGCGTCCCACCGAGCCGATTGTGGTGGCGGGGCCCCTGTGCGAAAGCGGCGACGTGTTTACGCGCGATGACGCTGAGTTGCTCGTGCCGCGCGAGCTGCCCCGGCCGCAGCCCGGCGATTTGCTCGTGCTGCGCGACGCGGGCGCCTACGGGTACGCCATGAGCTCCAATTACAACTCGATCGGCCGCGCCCCGCAGGTGTGGATGGAACCCGACGGAACGCTCGAATGCATCTCGCGCCGAGAGGACTTGGCGGATCTTCTGCGCGCGGAGGTTTCCGAAAAAATTGTCCTCCCCTAAGTCCCCGACTTCGGACGGTGCAGCGCCGCCGGCCCCGGGTTAAAGCCGGGCTCTCGTGATTTTCCAAAGAAGCAGCAACCGGATGAAACGCAGGGCCCGGAGGGACTTCACCAGCACGGCGGAGGACGGGTTAAGGAGAAGCAGGAAAAACGGCATCACCGAGAGCATGTCGATAATTCCCCAAAAGCTGACGATGTAGCCCAGGCGTTCCTCGGAGAAGAAGAGGTTTCCGAGGTAATCGACTGTGAGGAACGCGATGGCAGTGAGTTCCAGATTGCCGATGAATCCCCCGAATCCGTCCCGGTACGCATCGATGTTCTCGAGCAGCATGGAGAGGCAGGATACCACAATGACCAGCGCTTGGAGTCCCTGCCAGACGCGCCGGGCGGTCGTGTGGGACTCGGTGAAAATATCGCAGCAGAGGGAGGCGAGAGGATTCTTTGCGGGATCGAAACTCATGGGGTGGGGCAGGTTGGATCGCGAAGGAGAATAGGCGGTGGAGCCGTGGGGGACACGTCATTTTTTGGGACACCGGCTTAGCCCCTCCGGACATTTTTCCCGGTGTCATAGTGCCCGCAGAAGCAACCGAATCGGGGCTCACGGCGTTGAATCGGGCGGTGCCCCCGGCATCCGCGCAGAAAAGGGGGGGTGAAGATTGGCGCCGTTGGGGTACAGCGGGGCCCGCTTCGCGGTGCGCTTCAGCTGGCGAGGAGTTTGGCCAGCATCTCGCCGACCACGGCGGGGTTGGCCTTGCCCTGGGACAGTTTCATGACCTGTCCCTTCAAATAGTTGATCGAGGCCACCTTGCCGGCGCGATACTCCTCCACCGCCTTGGGGCTGGCATCAATCGCCTGTTTGCACAACGCCTCGATCGCGCCTGAATCGCTTTCCTGTTTCAGCCCCTTTTCCTCGACTAGGGCGGCCGCGCTTTTGCCCGAGGCGAACATCTCCGCAAACACATCCTTGGCCTGCTTTTGGTTGATGCTTCCCGAATCGAGCAAACGCAGCAGTTCCTCAAGTTGCGGAGCGGAAATGCGGCACTCGGAAATGGAAATTTCCGCGGCCGCAAGTGCGCTCTGGAGATCGTTCAAAATCCAGTTTGCGAGCATCTTCGGCTTGGGCGAGTGGGCCGCCGCGGCCTCAAAGTAGTCGGCCAGCGCCCGGTCCGCGGCCAGCACGCTGGCGTCGTATTCGGTGATTTGAAAGGTGCTGACAAACCGCTCGCGCTTCTCGGAGGGGAGCTCCGGTCGGCGCGCGCGCACTTCCTCCATGAAGGCACGCGTGTCCACTGGAGGCAGGTCCGGCTCGGGAAAGTAGCGGTAGTCGTGCGCGTCCTCTTTCACGCGCATGAGATGGGTTTGCCCAGAGGCGTCATCCCAGCGGCGGGTTTCTTGGGTGAGTTTTCCACCGGCGGAAAGCACCTCGATCTGGCGCTGGATTTCGTAGGCCAGCGCGCGGCGCACGCCCGAGATGGAATTCATGTTCTTGATCTCGATTTTGGTGCCCAGACGCTCGGTTCCCTCGGGGCGCACCGACACGTTGCAGTCACAGCGCATCTGGCCTTTCTCCATGTCCGCGTCGCTGACATCCCCGTACACGAGGATTTGTTGCAGCGAACTGAGGTAGGCGAAGGCCTCCTCGGGCGAATCGATA
>JBILWF010000277.1:0-4747 GCA_044370075.1 Chthoniobacteraceae bacterium
GGTTAACCCCCCTGCTGTTCTGCCTCGCTGCGTCGACCTCATGCGTTCAGGCCGCCGCCCCCGCAAACGCGCAATGGCCCCGGTGGCGCGGCCCCGAGGACCACGGAAGCGCCTTGTCGGGCACCTACCCGGAGCGCTGGAACGACACCGAAAATCTACTTTGGAAAACCGAACTTCCGGGCAAGGGCTGCTCCACCCCGGTGGTTTGGGATCACACCATTTTCGTCACCGCGCCCGTGGAGGGAACCGATGCGCTGCTGGCGCTGGACTGGAACGGGCAGGCGCTGTGGAAAACCACTTTCGGCCCCGAAACGCCGGGCAAACACCGCAACGGCTCGGGCTGCAATCCCTCTCCGGCCACCGATGGCAGCGCGCTGTTTGTCCTCTTTAAGAGCGGCACGCTCGCCGCGGTAGAGCGCTCCGGAAAAATCCGCTGGCAGACAAACCTCGTCGAAAACTACGGGAAACCCAACCTTTACTGGGACTACGGGATCTCCCCGGTACTTACCTCCGAGTCCGTCGTAGTCACCCAAATCCATCACGGCGACTCCTGGGTTGCCGCTTTGGACAAAACAACCGGCGCCCTGAAATGGAAAGTCGCCCGCAACTACACCACGCCCGTGGAGGGCGACCACAGCTACGCGACACCGGTGGTCGTGCAGCATCAGGGGCGCGAGGCCGTCGTGGTTCTCGGCGGCGAACGCCTTACCGCGCACGACGCCCGCGACGGCAGCCTGCTGTGGACCGTCGCGGATTTTAATCCTGAAGCCAAAAATAACTGGGTGGCGGTGGGCTCGCCGATTCCCGTGGGCGACACCCTCGTGGTTCCCTACGGCCGGGGCGCGCGCCTGCACGGAATCCGCCTCGGCGGCTCCGGCGACGTGACCGCCTCCCACCGCATCTGGACCCGGGAGGATACGGGCAGCTTTGTACCGACGCCCGCCGCCTCCGGGGGCAGGGTGTATTTGGGGCGGGACCGGGGCGAACTCGAATGCATCGACCCCGCCACGGGCCGCACCCTCTGGAGCGGCGCGCTGCCCAAGGACAAATCCAGCTACTACTCCTCGCCCACCATCGCCGATGGCAAACTCTACTTTGCCCGCGAAGACGGCGTCGTGTTTGTTGTGAAAACCACCGAAAACTTCGAACTGCTCTCCGAGAACCCGATGGGCGAGCGCATCATCGCCGCCCCCGTCCCCGTGGACAGCCGGTTGCTCATACGGGGTGAAAAACATCTGTTCTGCATCGGGGCGAAATAGGCGCTCCTCTGCACGGAATTCCCCCCGCTCATGAGCGTCCCCCGTCCCCGGCGATCCCCCGGAAAAATCTGTTTTCTGGGCATCGAGGGGGGCGCCACGCGATCCACCGGCGTGCTTCTCGACGAGGATGAAAAGCCACTGTGCGAACTCCACGGGCCGCCAGCCAACATCAAACTCATCTCCGAAAAAGAGCTCGCCAACGTTCTGGGTGCGTTCGCCGAGCGGCTGCCGCGTGTTCCGCTGGGAGGCATAGGCGTGGGCTTTGCCGGGGTGCGCACCGCCGCCGACCGGGAGCGGGTCCGCTCCGGCGCGGCGCGGATCTGGCCGGGCGTGCCCTGTTTTGCAACCAACGACTTGGAAACCGCTTTGGAAAGCGCCCTGTCCCTGCCCGGCGCGGGGGCGCGGGTGCTGGTTTTGTCGGGCACGGGCAGCTGTTGTTTTGGCGTCAGCGCTAAAGGGGCCTCAGCCACCGTGGGCGGACGGGGACACGTCGTGGGGGATCGCGGAAGCGCCTGCGACATCAGCCAGCAGGCCCTGCGCGGGGTCATGGCCGAACTGGATCACACCGGAAAATGGCCCCTCCTTGGACAGGAAATCCTGCGCATGCTCTGCCTCAACGACGTGGAGGAACTCATCGCCTGGTCGCTGCAGGCCGATAAATCCGCCATCGCCAGCTTGGCCACCGCCGTCTTCTACGCCGCATCCCGGCGGGACCGGCTTGCACAACGCCTGCTGCGTTCCGCAGCGCTGGCCCTCGCCGAGGATGCCGACGCCTGCGCCGCGAAACTGGCCGTCCCCGGAGAGCGGATTCAGTTTGTACTCAACGGGGGAGTCCTCCTCAAAAACCCCGGCTTCTCCCGCGCCGTCGGTTCCGAACTCAAGCGCCGCTGGCCCGGCTGCCACGTAACGCCGGTTCAGCGCGCCAGCTGCTGGGGCGCGGCGCTGCTCGCCAAAACACGACTACCCGCCCCCGCTGCGCCAAAACCCTCCACGAAAACAACAGCGCCACGCCCCGCGGCTCCCACTCTGAAAATTCCCGGCTTGGGAGTGCTCGCGGATTCCCCCACTGAAAAACGCAACCCCCGTTCCCGGCATCTGGACCGGATGCCCCTCGAATCCGCGGTCGCGCTGATGCTCGAAGAGGAAGGCGGCGTTGCAAAAGCCCTGCTGCGCCACCGATCGGAAATCGTCTGGGCGGTACGCGGCATCCTGAGCGCCTTCCGCTGCGGAGGACGCCTCTTTTATGTGGGAGCGGGAACCAGCGGACGTCTGGGAATTCTGGATGCAAGCGAATGCCCGCCTACGTTTCGCTCCCCCGGGGAACAGGTGCAGGGCATCATCGCGGGAGGGGCGCCCGCGATCTGGAGCGCGGTGGAAGGCGCCGAAGACGACACGGGCGCGGGAACTCGCGCCGTTGCACAGCGCGGGATTCGGGCGCGGGACTTTGTGGTGGGGATTGCCGCCAGCGGACGCACCCCCTTCGTGTGGGCAGCCCTCGCGGAGGCCGCGCGGCGCGGGGCATGCACGTTTCTCGTATGCTTCAACCCCGGGGTGAAAAAAATCCGGCGCCCCAAAAAAACCTTTTGGCCGCGCAAGATCCTCGCAGCCGATCTGGGACCCGAGGTGCTCACCGGATCAACCCGACTCAAATGCGGCACGGCTACCAAGCTGCTCCTGAACCTGTTCTCAACCCTTGCGCTGGCGCGCAGTGGGAAGGTTCTCGAGAACCTCATGATTGATTTGAACCCCTCCAATTCCAAACTGCGGGAGCGTGCGGTTCGTATCCTGATGCAGTTGGAAAATTGCGGATCTGAAACAGCCCGCGAGGCCCTCGGCAAATCTCACGGTTCGATTCCCGCCGCAAGCAAGGCCCTGCGGCGGGCAAAAAAAACGAAACTCAAAGCGGATTCCTGAAAACCGCGTTCAGATTTCCCCGTCTTTTTGCAGCAAACTTTACTGCCGCAGCACCGTTTCCGGGCCTCCAAAAAGGGCTTCTGCGGAGAGCCGGGAGCTTGGCGGCGAAATGCTTGCTTAACATCGAACCTAGCAAACCAATCTTTTTTATTGCAAACACGGGGTCACCCTTCATTCTGATAAACCCGCGCTTTTCATATGGAAGACTTGCTGAAGGAATTTCTCATAGAAAGCCACGAAAACCTCGACCGTTTGGATCAGGATCTGGTGGTGCTTGAAAAGGAACCCCAGGCCAAGGAGACGCTCGATAGTATCTTCCGAACCATGCACACCATGAAGGGGTGCGCCGGGTTCCTCGGATTCAACAAATTGGAGGCCGTTGCCCACATGGCAGAAAACCTCCTCAGCAAAATGCGGGACGGGGTTCTCATCATCAACCCTGACATTGCGGGAGCCCTGCTTGCCACCGTGGATGTCGTGCGTCAGATGCTCGCCGAGATCGAGGCCTCAGGTGCGCCGGAAGACCGCGACCACAGCGAGTTGATCGCGCTTCTGGAGAAACTCAAGGACGGCGGCGCCGCGGGAGACGCACCCGCCCCCGAAGCCCCCGCCCCAGTGGCCGACGCCGCACCGGCGGAAGCCCAAATGCCCCCGCCATCTGCCGTGGCCGCAGCCGACTCCGCAATGCTGGCCCTGCGCCGGGCTCCCGCGGAGAGCCCCGAACCCGCCCCGGCCGCCGTCGAAACCCCGGCTCCTGCGCCCCCGGTGGCACCCGTACCAGTCTCAGCTCCCCCACCCGTTGCGGCACCCGCACCGGCGCCGTCTCTTCAGGCACCCGCTCCGGCAGCACCCGCTCCTGCGCCCAAACCGGCGCGCGCGAAGGAAGCTGCGGACCATCCCGAACAACACGTCGAGCACAAACACAGCGCCGCCTCGGACAGCTCGATCCGTGTGGATGTGAGTCTTCTGGACAAGCTGGTGAACCTCGTCGGCGAACTGGTTCTGGCACGCAACCAAATCCTGCAGTTCACCAACGACAGCGCCGACAGCGCGTTCCTTGCCACCTCGCAGCGCCTCAATCTCATCACGACCGAACTCCAAAGCAGCGCGATGAAAACGCGCATGCAACCCATCGGCAACATCTGGAGCAAGCTGCCCCGGGTGGTGCGCGACCTTGCAACCAGCTGCGGTAAACAGGTTCGGCTCGAGATGGAAGGCAACGAGACCGAACTCGACAAGACCATCATCGAAGCCATCAAGGACCCGCTCACGCACATCGTGCGCAACTCGGTCGACCACGGCATTGAGAGGCCCGAAGTCCGCCAGCAGAACGGAAAATCCGCCGAGGGCTGCTTGAAAATGCGCGCCTACCACGAAAGCGGTCAGGTCAACATCGAGATCGCGGACGATGGCGGAGGCATTCACCTCGAAAGGGTGAAACAAAAGGCCGTCCAGCGCGGGTTGATCAGTGCCGAACAAGCATCTCGCATGAGCGACCACGAGGCCGTTCACCTCATTTTCATGCCGGGGTTTTCCACCGCCGAAACCATCACCAACGTCTCGGGGCGCGGTGT
>JBILWF010000010.1:0-13807 GCA_044370075.1 Chthoniobacteraceae bacterium
GTGTTTGAATCCGCCCCCCGCAAGAATCGCCGGAAGATCGTTGCTCGAGTGGCGGCTGGCATCGCCCATACCGGTTCCAAACAGGATGATGGAACTCTCCAGCAGTGAGCGATCTTGCGCATCCCGAAGCGCTTTGATTTTGGCGACGAACGCAGCGAAACACCGCAGGTTCTCCCGGTCGATGGCGGTTAGATCCGCGATTTTGTCCGGGTCGTTTCCGTGATGGGAGGCGTTGTGGTAGCCGTACCGGAGCATCCGCCCGTTGAGTGAGAATGTTTGCGCCCCGCCGGGAAGCACAAGCGAGATGACCCGCGTTGAATCGGTTTGGATGGCCAGGGCCATAAGATCGTAGAGGAGCGTCTCCAGATCGATCATCAGGTTGGTGGCCAGCGGATCGACCGCGGGCAGTTGATAATCCACCGAGGGAATCTCGTCGTTCACGCGGGCGAGTTGCCGGCCAATGCGGCTCTCCACATCGCGCAGGGCGGTGAAATACTCCTCCAGCTTTGCGCGGTCGTACGGGCTCACGGTCTTCTGCAGGGACTTGGCTTCTTCGAGAACAAAGTCGAGGGCGCTGCGTCCGGATTGAAGCAGATACTCGGTGCGCGCCCGGTCACTGGCGGAGGCGAACAGTTTGCGGTAAAGCACGCTGGGGCGCTCGATCATCGGAAGGGGAATTTTCCCTTTGAGATAACTCATCGGCATTGAGCTACCCCCGGAGCCCGCGCTCAACACCAGCGAGGGAAAACGCGAGCTTTCGCCGATCTGACTCGCCACCCGTTGGTCGAGGGAGGTTTCACCCAGATTTTTGCCACACAAAAAATTCGGCCAGTTTCCGTGTCCGCCTCCCGCGCGGTGATCGAGTCCGGAGAATACGGTGAAGTCGTTGCGCAGTTCCTTCAAAGGCTCGAGCGAAGGAGTCATTTCGTAATCGGCTCCCTGCGTGGAAGGATAGAGGGCGGGTGTGTGGAGGCCGAGGTTTGCACCGATGCACACGAAACGTTTGACCGGTGAGTCCGCGCGCCGAGCATCCGGTGCGGCGGCCGCCTGAGAGCGGAGAGATTCGAGGGCGGGCAGCGCAAGGAAAACGCCCGTGCTGCGGAGGAAATGACGTCGGTTCTTCATGGAGGGAAAGCGGGGTTGTGAAGCGTGCAGAAAGAGGGCGAATCAGCGCTGGGCGAGGCGGACCGGGAGCACTGGATGGGTCTTGAGGGTGAGACGCACGTCGTCGGCGAACTGGGCGCCGAATTGCGCTTCCTCGCCCCGGAGAGTCTTTGGCTTGTGCGCCACGAGATGGACGACGGCGAAGTCGGCCTGCGGAGGGAGGAGCACGCGGGTCGACAGCGCATGCCACGCTTGAGGGACGCCGCCGATGCTTTCGACCTGGCTGCAAGCCGTCGCCAGCGAATCCTTCTGCGTGAGCGGCCATTCGGCGGGCAGCGCTTCGGGCGAGCCGCTGAACACATGCAGGCGTCCGATGAAAACGACGCATTCCCCCGCCGACTCGCGTGCATCCCGGAACTGAACCGAGAGTTCCAGCGTGGCCTCCTGCGGCGTCAGGCCGGACCTCAACGGGCGCAGGTCCACAAGCTGGTACACGTCACAGGAGGCGGCTCCATAGTTCGGAAGAGACGGCTCCCGTTCTGCGCGCACAAAGCGCAAAGCGTGCGTTCCTTCCTTCGCATTTTCGGCCTGCGCATTGGGGGCTGAGACTACTTCAGCCTCGTCCCCCGTCCAGACGCCGAATGCGACGGGAAACCCGGGGGGAAGGCGGCCGGTGCGAGTCTCAAAGCCGCCGTCCTCGAGGGAGAAAAGCCGGGAGCTGGTTGTAACAGCCCGGGGAAGCACGCGACCGAAGACCATCGAGGCGCCACACATGCCTAGCACAATGCCAATCGCCGCCGCCGTAAATGGGCTCCAGGATGGCCACCGATTTTTTTTCGAGGACCGGTCGGAGGATGTGTTCTCTTCCCACTCCGTCGACTCCCGGTCGATGGTCTCGGCTTCCTCGCGAAGGGCCGCATCGAGGTGGCATTGACGCCGGAATGCATCCCGGATCTCCCGATGTGTCGAGAGGGCGGATTCTAATTCGCGCAACTCGGGCGCAGAGATTTCCCCAAGCAGATGACGCCCGATGAGGTCCCTCCAGCGCGCGCGCTCGGATTCCGTGGGTGTGGAGGATTTCATGATGTCGCTTCTTTCGAGAGTCGGGCTTCCACGCACGCGAGGAGTTTTTCGCGCAGCCGGCCCAGCAGTTTGTAGAGGCTGTTGACGGAGCAGCCGTTTCTCTCGGCAATACGGGCCACGCGTCCCTCGCCGCCGTAGGGTGCGAGAACAAGCTCCCGGTGATGCGGCGCAAGTTGGGCAAGGCATGCGCGGAGGGCATCGCGCTCGCGTTCCCAGCGGGCTTCGGGATGCTCCTCGGCTTCGCGCGCGAGAAGCTCGAGAATATCGTCGCTGAAAATGTGCCGGTCCCGCGCATGGGTTCGGCGCAGGCGCAGGGCTTCAAAGCGCAGGATGACCTTGGCCCACGGCAGAAAATCCGCGGCGGTTCCCAAGTCACCGAACTTCCGCCAAATGACCACACTGGCCTCCTGCATGGCCTCGTCTACAGCCTCCCACGTCGGAAGCAGCATGCGCGCATAGGCCCGGAGCGCCCCCTCGTTCTTCACGAAAAGACGCAGAAAATCCGCTTCGGAAGGCGGGGGAGTTCCTTCGGGGGAGGAGGACATGGTGTAGTGCATACTTCCGGCCGGGCGCCTTCCTGCCGAAAAAAATCGGGTGCGGTGAGAGAAATCTTGCCGGCACCCGTTAGAAGTCACCCTGTTTTCTTATTTACTTGAGGCCGGGTACGGTTTTGAGCCGCGGAAAACAGCCGGACGTTCCTCGGGTGTCGTAGCCAGTTCGGGCTCTGGGACAATAGGGGCACTGAATCGCGTTCGTTTCCCGACGCAGAAGCTTGCGCAACTCAAACGCCCGAACACATCGCGTGTGTAACAATACTCTCAAGCTCCGCGAGCCCCAAAGCGGCGGCTCCCAAGGCCACTCCCCCCGTCCTTGCATTCCATTTTCAAGAAATCCAAATCAAAAGCCTATGGCCGACATTAACAAGGTCCCCAAAGACACCCCTCCCGAATTCGTTTACCTCTGGGTGAAAGCAAAAAATTATCTGAAAACCACCCCGGAAGCTTACCGGAAACGGGACTTTTTCAAAATGCCGGACGCGGGCTGGCCGCCTTCGATGCTGGACACGATCCGCCGCGGCATGGAGCAAATCGAGAGTTTTCAAGGTCACTCCAGAGACAACCCGTTTGAGAAACTGGGCATCGATGGATTTTACGCCCTGTTAGAAACGCTTCATTTCGAGTTGGAAACGCAGCGTGTTGTTGTGACAAGCGACTCCGAATTCGATGGCAGCCTGCTTGACGAGATGCACGTGAGGCATCGCGTCACGGGCAAGCGAGTCGTCCTCTACAACCGGGTCCAATTTTCCGAGAACTAAATTTGCGACAAGATTCGAGGGGTGATGCGGGCCACCCATGCTCCAGGCTTGACGCACCGTCAACGTGGTCGGGGCGACAGGATTCGAACCTGCGACCTCCTGGTCCCAAACCAGGCGCTCTACCAAGCTAAGCTACACCCCGGACTGTACGACTCTCTGGGACTGTGTACACCGAACCGCTGCGGGATACCACACATTCCCTCAGTCTGGGGAGATTGGATGCACCGAAGCCCTGACAGCCCGCGTTCTGACCTGCGGGCTGCCCGTGCTTCCGGTTGGAACTCGACGCGACTGGAAAGTCCCGTGACATTGTTGCGCTTTTTCCTTCCCACGGCTGGCCAGCTTCCCAATCCGTTGAGTCCACCGGGCCCGCAGCGTTACCCTTCATGCCTTCTCCCTTGCAATCCTCCCTGCCTCTGCTGGCAGGGTTCGTTTATGCGGTCTCCGCGGTTTTCCTTAAACGCGCAACTGCGGAGGGGGGCGGGTTGTGGCGCATCAACTTTCTCACCAACTGGACGCAGGCGCTGGCGTTTTTGCCGCTGATTGCCTTTGGGAGCGAAATGCCCGGTCTGCGGGATGCAGGGCAAATTGTGCTCACGGCTCTGGCATTCACCGTGGGACAGGCAGTGGTTTTCGTCGGACTGCGGCACGGGGATGTTTCGGTGATCACGCCGGTGATGGGCGTGAAGGTGCTTATGGTGGCCGCTTTTGCGGGCTGGGTGGCGGATGAGAAAATTCCCAAAATCTGGTGGGTTGCGGCGGTTCTGAGTGCGCTGGCGGCGGCTCTGATGGGTTTGGGGGCGCCGTCGGACCGCAGGCGTCTGTTCATCGGGGTGATCTGCGGCCTTGGGGCGGCTGCAGCGTTTGCGCTGGTGGATGTGTTTTTTCAGGTCTGGGCCGGGCGTCTCGGAGTGTGGCCGTTTTCGGCATGGGTGGCCTTGGCTATGGGTTTTTTGTCCCTGCCGCTTCTGCCCGTGTTGGAGGGGCCTTGGTGGAAGGTGCCGCGGCCCGCGTTGATCGCTTTTGTCCCGGGAATGGCGGCTACGCTCGGGCAGGTGGTGCTCATGGCCTATGCGGTGGTGCTGCTTCAGGGGGCGGCATGGGCTAATTTGCTCTACAGTTCGCGGGGGCTTTGGAGCGTCCTCCTCGTGTGGATTTGGGGACGTTCGCTCGGTAACGCGGAATTTGAGGAGGGCGGCACGGTGTTGGTCCGCCGGCTTGGGGGGGCGCTGCTGATGCTCCTGGCCGTTGGCCTTGTGCTGTACAAGCAAGGCTGAGCGGCGCTAGGCTTGCAAACGTTCACCCCGGGATCCCTACCTGCGTCCCGAAATGTCTACTCCCTGCCTCTCCCCGCTCGGCATTCATCCCGCCGAAGTTGTTCATAATCCCTCCGTGGCAAGCCTTTATGAGCATGCGCTTCTTTTTGAAAAAGGAACCTGCATCGCCTCCTGCGGCGCGCTCGCGGCTTTTTCGGGGGCGAAAACCGGGCGCTCCCCCGCGGACAAACGCGTGGTCCAACATCCGGACTCGGAGGCGGATGTGTGGTGGGGCAAGGTCAACCGCCCGCTGGCCCCGCACTCCTTCGCGCTCGTGCGCCGGACCGCCCTGGATTATCTCCAACACCAACCGCGTGTTTACGTGATTGACGGCTTCGCGGGCTGGCACCCGCAGCACCGCATCAAGGTGCGTGTTGTGTGCTCGCGGCCGTATCACGCGCTGTTCATGCACACGATGCTCATCCGCCCGAGTGCGCCGGAATTGGCCGCATTTGGCGAACCGGATTTTGTCATCCTCAACGCGGGCGCTTTTCCTGCGAACCCTTTTGCCGGGGGCATGACCTCCTCAACCTCGATTGCGCTGTCATTCGAGGAAAACCAGCTTGTGATCTTGGGCACCGAATACGCGGGTGAAATGAAAAAGGGGGTGTTCACGCTCATGAACTACCTCATGCCCAAGCGCGGTTTGCTTTCAATGCACTGCTCAGCGACCACCGACAAACAGGGCATCCGCTCTTCACTGCTTTTTGGACTTTCTGGCACGGGAAAAACCACGCTTTCCGCTGATCCCAAACGGCAGCTAATTGGTGATGATGAACACGTGTGGGCCGATGACGGGGTGTTCAACATTGAGGGCGGGTGTTATGCAAAGGCCATCAATCTGTCTGAAGACTCCGAGCCGGAAATATTTCAGGCGCTCCGGTTTGGGTCTGTGCTCGAAAACGTGGTGATCGATCCCGCATCCCGGCGGGTGGATTTCACGGATACTTCCCTCACGGAAAACACCCGCGGGGCGTATCCCATTGAATACATCCCCAACGCCCGCATTCCCTGTGTGGCGGGGCATCCCGAGCATCTCATTTTTTTAACCTGTGACGCCTTTGGTGTCCTGCCTCCGGTTTCCCGTCTGACGCCGGAACAGGCGATGTATCATTTCATCTCCGGGTACACGGCAAAGGTTGCGGGCACCGAACAGGGCATCACCGAGCCCACCACCACGTTCAGCGCATGTTTTGGTGCGCCGTTTTTGGTTTGGCACCCGGCGCGGTATGCCGAGTTGCTCGCCCACCAGCTGAAAACTCACAAGGCCGAGGTGTGGTTGGTGAACACCGGGTGGACTGGGGGCAGTTACGGCGTCGGTTCGCGCATCAAACTGGCCCACACCCGCGCGATCCTCGACGCCATTCACAGCGGGGCGCTGGCCGATGCGCCCACGCAGACCGATCCCTTCTTCGGGCTTTCGGCCATTACCCGGGTTCCACACGTGCCGGACCATCTGCTCGTGCCGGGTGAATCGTGGAGCGACAGTGCCTCCTACCGCGCCACGGCGGCCAAGTTGGCGGCCGCCTTTCGCGAAAATTTCGAGACCTATGCCGACGGCGTTTCCGAGGCGGTCTTGGCCGCCGGCCCGCACGGCGGGGCGTAAGAGGCCATCCCAAACACCGGCCGGCGGCGTTTGCCGCGACGCACGGTGTGCTTCGGAACGTATCGCTCGGGGAGTCAGCGCGTTTGACGGTCCGGCACCAGGCGGGCCGCGAGGAGAACGGCTTGGATCAGACTGCCCGGATCGGCCATGCCCTTCCATGCAATGTCGCAGGCCGTTCCGTGATCCACACTCGTGCGAATGATGGGCAGCCCGAGGGTGGTATTCACCGCGGAGTCGAAACAGAGAGCCTTGAGGGGAATATGACCCTGGTCGTGATACATGCACACGAATGCGTCCGTGCTCCGGCGCTTGGACGGAATAAATGCGGTGTCCGGGGGGATGGGGCCCTCCACGCGGTATCCGCGCTGGCGCGCCAGCTCAACGGCGGGCGCGATGATGCGTTCTTCCTCGCCGTCCCCAAACAACCCGTGTTCCCCCGCATGTGGATTGAGACCGAGCACCACGATTCGGGGCTCTTGCGCCCGGATCCGTCGCATGGCCTCCACGGTGAGTTCAATGACATCGACGATGCGTTCCACCGAGAGCAGACGCGGCACTTCAGCGTACCCGGTGTGGACGGTCACAAAACTGGCGCGCACTTCCGCGCTGTACTGGAACATGCAGTAGCGCTGCACCCCGGTGCGTGCGGCGAAAATCTCGGTGTGTCCCGGGAAGTCGATTCCCGCGGCACGCAGGGCTTCCTTGTGAATCGGGCCGGTGGCCACCGCATGGACGCCACCCGCTAGAGCCGCCTCAATGCTCTTTTCTACATAGGTGAAGGCGGCCGTACCCGTGAAAGCGCTCACCACGCCGGGTTCCACGTCCCCGGGAGGGCGCTCCCGGATGTCGAGGATCGCATGCCCCTCGAGTTCGGAGAAAAGCGAACTCCAATCCACCGAACCTGCGGGGAGAGTAAGGACGGGCGCCTCCACGGTAATACCCAATTTCCCGCCGCACCGGTGCAGAAGCGATGCATCCCCAAAAATCACGCAGCGAGCGGTTTCCGAGACGGGGTGCTGCTGGAGAAGCCTTAGGCAGATCTCCGGCCCCACGCCTGCTGGATCGCCCATGGTCACCGCAATGGTTGGTTTATTCATGGTGAGTTTGAAGTCCGTGATGTTGCGTGGATTTCCCGGCGGCGCGTTGTTGGCAAACAGGGGCGGCGGGTCACTTTAAAATTTCAGCGAGCACTTTCGATTTACGCAACTGGTTCCCTAATTCACGGGCACCTGCCGGGGTGAGATGCCCGGAGTCAAAGATGAAGAGTTCTTCGCCGCTGGAGGTGAGACGGCAAATTCCGGCGGGACAAAGAGGCGTGAGTCGGTCGATGAAAGACACTCCCTGGTTGAGCGCGAAGGCTTTCATGGCGGCGTTGAGGGCAAACTTGCTCCTGTCCGCAAAACGATGGGTATACGCAACCACGTCGCGGGATCCGTCGTAACGCAGCAAAATGTCCGACACATTGTTTCGAAAAACCGGCGACGGGCCGGCGAGGGCGATATGGGGAACCCACGTCTTGTATGCCGCGAGATCCTCGGCGACCGGGTGAAAGCTTTCCGGCCAGCGGGCTGCCAAAATGAGGAGGTCGACGCGGTGCTCTTGCAGAAATTTTCTGGCTCTTTCAATAAGCATTCTGCCGCGTGATGTCGGATCGCGGTAGCGCGCGAGAATGGGAGTGCATCCGGAGTCGGAGAAACAGGTGAAACAAAAATCGGGATGGGTCTGGGCGAGGGCCGTGTGCAGGTTGGCGGCGTGACTGTCGCCCAGAATGACCACGTGGGCGGGCGCCTCCACGGGTGTGCCGGTCGCGGATTGGGAATCCGGACCTTGAAACAGGGCGTCGTTGTTGACGGTGCGAAACGCCTCTTTGGTGCGCGCATAAAAAGCGGGATCCGCCTTCATTCTGAGGGCGAGTTCGCGCAGGTGGGATGCGTAGTCGGGAAAAAGGGAGTCGAAGTATTCGCGGTCCTCGAGCACGGGTTCAGGTGCGCCGGAATGTGTGTTTGTGTTGATCCCGAGGGAGGTGCCGAGGGACTGGATAAGATTTTGTTTGTAGACCTGATAATTTACCCTTCGAAAATCGAGGCCTCCCCGCCGGTGGACGTTCTGGCCAGCCACACCGATGGCCACCATGCAGAGCAGCAGCAGCGCCGTTGTGGGACCTCTGCGGTGGCGCACTGGTTTTTCAATGAAGTAGTACGTCGCGACGGTTAGCAGAAGCGTCAGGAGGATTCCGGACATTTTTTGCGCCGGTGTGGGCTGCAGTTCGGTGATCTTCAAATACGAAACAACCGGCCAGTGCCAGAGATACAACGGGTAACTAATCAACCCGATCCAGACCGGAACGCGGTTTGCGAGAATTCCGGTGCTGATGCGGGAGGGGCTGCCGATGATCAGGCAGGCCCCAAGCACGGGAGCGAGCGCCTGCCATCCCGGATAATGGACTTCCCCGCGTACAAAGAATGCGGCCCCCAGCAGCAGAAGGATTCCACAGTCGGCGCCATGGCGGAATTTTTCATTCGAGGGCGTGTCCCGGGGCGTTTCGTAAAAGGCCAGCAAGGCACCGCATAGAATCTCCCAAAAGCGGGTAACGGGCAGGTAGTATGCGGCGTCTGGGCGTTTGTAGGATGCGAGCAGGCATCCGAAAAAGGAAAGCAGGGCAACCAGCAATGTGGCCACCCGCCTTCGGGCAAAGAGCCAGGGCAGCATGAATGCCACAGGCAGAATGAGATAAAACTGCTCCTCCACTGCCAGAGACCACAAGTGGAGCAACGGTTTTTGTTCCGCTGCTGCATCAAAATATCCGGCCTCCCGGAGGGATATAAAATTGGACAGGAAACCAGCAGCCGCCATCAGGTGCCCGGCCAATTCTTTGAATTGGTCCGCATACAGGGTGATGTAGCCGAATCCAAAGGTCCCCAGCAGCACGGCGAGGAGGGCGGGGAAAATCCGGCGGATTCTGCGGGAATAAAAATCCAGCAGTACCGCAGCATCGAGTTGGGGAAGACGGTGGATTCTGCGGCAGATGAGATAGCCGGATATGACGAAGAACACGTCGACACCGATCAACCCGCCCGGCAAGACGGTGGGAAAAAAGTGATAGATGAGAACCGCGAGAACCGCGAAGGCGCGCAGGCCGTCAATTTCGGGACGGTAGGTTTCCGCGTGGAGGGGTGAGGCGGAGCCGGAGGTTCCGGAAACGTTTTGCGTGGGAACGGAGGCTTCGGCATCCAGCGGGGGCACTGAATTGGTCTCGCCGGCGGGAGGCATGGCAAACGGGTCGGTTAAACGGGTCGGTCAAACGGGGCTCCGGGCTGCAGGGGCGGGAGCTGATCTTTCCAGGGTGCTTTTTTCGCAAAGCTTTGGGAGGCGCGTATGCAACGGGGTCTGCGCTTGGAAAACAACCCGCATGCCGGAAACGGTGAGCGGACGGATAAAAGCATGAGCGGAGCGGGAAGGAGGGTGGCGGGAAAGCGGTGTATATTATGCTCCCGATGTAAAGCGCGGTTTCGGGATTGAGTCACTCGGCCAGCGCATCCCGCAAGGCGTCGCCCAGAAAGTTGAGGGCGAGGAGCGTGGAGCTCATCGCGAGGGCGGGGAAGATCAGCAGCCACCAGTGGATGCGGATGGGGTTGAGCGTTTGGGCACCATCGCTTAGAAGTGAGCCCCAGCTGGCCTGCGGAGGCTGGACGCCGAGGCCCAGAAACGAGAGGAAGGATTCGTCCAGCATCACCGCGGGGATGGTGAGGGTGAGATAGACGATGATCACACTTGCGAGGTTCGGCAGCAGGTGGCGCAGAAGGATGCGTGGATGGGACTGGCCCAGGGCGCGTGCCGCTTGGATGAAGGGAAGGGTTTTGAGAGAAAGAACCTGGCCCCGGATGATCCGCGCCATGGTCAGCCATTCAATGCAGCCCAGCGCCAAAATGAGGATGGCGATTTTGCTGTATCCAACCCAGATGCCGTTTTGAAAGCGGGCCAGCCAACCCTGGAGGAGGGGATCCAGGACGAAGCTTGCGAGAATGATCAGGATCAGGCGAGGGATGGAGTAGAGCACGTCGACCAAGCGCATGAGCACGGCGTCGACGCGGCCTCCAGCGTAGCCGGCGACCAATCCGACGGAGGTGCCGATGAAAAGGCTCACCAGCGCGCCGGCAAAGCCCACCAGAAGCGAAATGCGCGCTCCCTGCAGGGTGCGGGCGAGCAGGTCGCGGCCGTTGAGGTCGGTGCCAAACCAGTGGGCGGGTTCCGGGGGATGAAAGGTGTCGCCGGAGATCGTCTGGGGCGCGTGGGAAAGCAGCAGCGGCAGCACGAGCGAGCCGAGCAGGATGGCGCACAGCAGGCAGAATGCGGCTTTGGCGGCGGGGCGCGCGAGGGCGCGTCGGAACAGCCCGGGGCGGTTTGAAAAGGGGGTGGCCATGCGTGCGCGAATCAGGAGTCGAGGCGGATGCGAGGGTCGATCCAGCTGTAGGCGAGGTCCGCCAGCAGGTTCATGCTCACCAGCAGCGCGCAGTAGACCAGCACGACGCCGCCCAGCAGAAAAACATCCCGGTTGATGATGGCATTGACAAAAAACGAGCCCATGCCGGGCAGGTTAAAAACGGTTTCCACCACAATGGATCCGGTGAGCAGGTTGGCGGAGAGCGGTCCCAGAAAGGAGACGACGGGAAGGAGCGCCGTTTTGAGCGCGTGCACCAGCAGGACGCGCAGTTCGCCAACGCCCTTGGCGCGTGCGGTGCGGATAAAGGGGGCGTGCAGCACGTCGAGCAGGGAGGTGCGGGTGAGGCGGGCGATGGCAGCGGTGGCCGGGCCGGCGAGGGTCAGGGTGGGGAGTATCAGGCTTGCGGGACTGTTCCAGCCGCCGACGGGGAGCAGACGCAGGCTGATTGAAAAGACAAGCACCAGCAGCGGCCCGATGACGAACGTGGGAACGCTCAGCAGGAACAGGGCGGCAAACATGGAGGAGGTGTCGGCCGGGGTGTTGTGGCGTATGGCGGCGAGGCTTCCCAGGCCGATGCCGAGGCCGGTGGCCAGCAGCAGGGCGCAGGTTCCGAGGGTTGCGGAAACGGGCAGGCTCTGGGCGAGCAGCTCGTTGACGGAGCGGTCGCGGAATTTGGTGGAGAGGCGCAAATCGCCGTGGAGGAGGTCGTTAAGGTAGGAGGTGTACTGGTTCCAGAGGGAGCCGTCGAGGTTGTAGCGGGCAAGAAGCTGGGCTTCGATGGCTGGGGGAAGTTTGCGTTCGCGGGTGAAGGGGCCGCCGGGGGCGAGGCGCAGCAGCAGGAAGGTGCAGGAGATCACGCAAAAGAGGACGCCTGCACTGGCGAGGAGGCGGCGGAGCACGAAGGCGGGCATGAGGCGAGAGACTAACGCAGAAACAGAGCAATGCCGCAATTTTCCCTCGGGGCGGCGCCTTCAGTTGCCAGATCCGGGGGTGCACGGGTACCTTTGGAGCAGATGGCAGTGCATTTTAAGGATTACTATCAGGTCCTCGGGGTGGCGAAGACGGCTTCGCAGGGGGAGATTCGCAAGGCCTTCCGGGCACTGGCGCGGCAGCATCATCCGGACGTGGCGAAGGACAAGAAGGCTGCGGAGGGCCGATTCAAGGAGATCAACGAGGCGTATGAGGTGTTGGGGGATGCGGAGAGGCGGAAAAAATACGATGAACTGGGGCAGGATTGGGATCGGGGCGCGCGTCCAAACCATGGTCCGCACAACGGCGGTGGGATGGGGGGATTTGGAGCCGGGCCGGGGGGGTTCGGGGGGCATGGGTTCAGCGATTTCTTCGAGACGTTTTTCGGTGCCGGGCCGACTACCGTGCGGAAGGGGAGCGGAGGGCGGAGGCAGCGGGGGTTTTCCGGGGCGCCGTCGCCGCAGGATATCGAGGGGGAGGTAAATATCCGTGTGGAAGAGTTTTTTTCGGGGGTGCGCAAGCGGGTGCGGGTGCAGCGCAGTTCCGGGGTGTCGGAATCCATTGAAGTGGGGATTCCTGCGGGGATCGGGGTGGGGCAGAAGGTGCGCGTGGCGGGTAAAGGGGAGCACGGGGGGGACGTGCTGTTACGGGTGGAGTTGGAGCCGCAACCGGATTTATACGCGGAGGGAGAGGATCTGGTTTGCCGGCTGCGGGTGCCGGTTTGGGGGTTGGTGCTTGGAACGGAGTCGGAGGTGCGCACGCCCGACGGGGTGGTGCGGATGAAGATACCGGCGGGCATTCAGGCGGACCAGCGCTTGCGTGTGCGGGAGAGGGGGTTGCCGCGGCGCGGAGGCGGGCGGGGCGACTTTTACGTGCAGGTTGTTGCGGAGGTTCCGCGGGAGTTGGCGGGGGAGGAGCGCGCGTGCTGGGAGCGTTTGCGTGCCCTGGACGCGGCCAAAGACTTGCAGACGGGGCGTTGAGGGTGTTTGAGGGAGGGGCGTCCGGATGGCGAGTCCGGTGGATGCTTTTTTGAGAACCCCTCCCACCCCATGTTTTTTTATCCCTTGTTTGCGACTTGGCCGGTTTGTTTCCGTCGTGGCTGGGGCGGTTGGGTGTGCGCCTTCGCGAAGCGCAGAGTGATCTGGGCGTTGGCGGCGGGGTGCGCGGGATTTTGGGGAGGGACTGCCGCGGCGGATGGGCCGGGGGGAAAGGACGGACATCCCGAGGCGGAGGCCTTTGAGGAGGGTCCGCGGCAGGCGGCCGTGGCGCTGCGCCCGGAGCAGGTGGGGCGCGTGGAATTCAAGGTGACTACCAGTTCGCCGCAGGCGCAGCGTTTTTTTGAGCAGGGGGTGGCGCAGCTGCACGCCTTTTGGTTTTACGAAGCGGAGCGTTCTTTCCGGCAGGTGCTTTTGGAAGATCCGCGCTGCGGTATGGCCTATTGGGGTCTGGCGCTTGCCAACCGGAGCGCGCCCGCGCGGGCGCTGGAGTTTTTGGAAAAAATCAAACCGATGCGCGCCGTGCTTTCGGCGAAGGAAAAGCGCTGGGTGGATGCCTACCTTCCTTTCTTTGCAAAGGACGCGCCGAAAGGACCGGAGCGCTACAAAAAACTGGTGGATGCGCTCGAGACGATGGCGTTTGATTTTCCGCAGGACATCGAAATCAAGGCGTGGGTAGTTTTTCACCTCTGGGACAATACGTTCCACGGGGTGCCGCTTTCCAGTTACGAGGCGGTGGACGCGTTGATCCGGGAGGTGCTCGACAAACAACCCATGCACCCGGGCGCGCATCATTTGAGGATTCACCTGTGGAATGGGAAGGACGACCGGCGCGCGCTCAAATCCGCGGCGTTGTGCGGGCAGAGCGGTCCGGTTGCGGCGCATCTCTGGCACATGCCGGGGCACACGTTCAGCAGCTTGAAGCGGTATGCGGATGCCGCATGGCAGCAGGAGGCGGCGGCGCGCTCGGATCACGCG
>JBILWF010000278.1:0-4730 GCA_044370075.1 Chthoniobacteraceae bacterium
GCAGGGGAGGTTGTGCGCCCGCGTGAACGCCAGGGCGCGCAGGCGGATCAGGCCGAGAGTTCCTCGAGGAGGGCGCGCTTCTGCTCGTACAGGGCGGGTTCCTTCTCGATTTTGCGTTGGAGCCGCATCAGGCCCTCCAGAAGAGCCTCGGGGCGGGGAGGACAACCCGACACGTAGATGTCGACGGGAATGAGGTGGTCGATGCCTTGGAGCACCGGGTAGGAACGGTACATGCCGCCACTTGAGGCACAGGCTCCCATCGCAATGCACCATTTGGGCTCGGGCATCTGATCCCAGATCCGCTTGACGGCCAGCGCCATCTTGTAGGTGACCGTGCCCGCTACGATCATCACGTCGCTTTGGCGTGGAGAAAAGCGCATGACTTCCGCGCCAAAACGCGCGATGTCAAAGCGGGAGCTCGCCGAGGCCATCAGTTCGATGGCGCAGCAGGCCAAACCCATGGGCATGGGCCAGAGGGAGTTTTTTCGCATCCAATTCATCGCGGCATCCAGCCGGGTGAAAACCACGTTTCCCTCGATTTTGGAGTCGTAAGCGACAGGGGCGAGATCAGCCATGAGTCCACCCTAAAAAATCACGCCCACACGGCAAGCCTCAATCTGAGCCGCGGGATAAATGCCCCCCATCAGGCAGCGGGCGGCAGCGGATCCCGCAGTGCGCGGAGGCTTTCGATTGCTTCCAGAAGGGTTGGGAATTCCACGGGCTTGGTTAGGTGGCGCCCAAAACCGCATTCCCGGCTGCGGAGAATGTCCTTTTCCATGCCAAAGCCGCTCAGGGCGATGGAACCGGCGCGGATTTGATCCTTCCAGAGGCCGGGCAGGGGAAAGCCCTCCCCGTCGGGCAGGCCAAGGTCGGAAATGAACACATCCACTTTTTGCGCGGAAAGAATCCGGGAGGCGGCGTCAATCGATCCCGCCGTAAAAACCTCGAGCCCGTGCTTTTGGAGCATCCGCGCGAGGATGGTGCGCGTGGATTCGTGATCTTCGAGCAGGAGCACCCGGAGCGCATGTGCCGGGGATGGGGCTTCCCGTGCGGGTTGATCGCACTCAGGGGTGGGGGTGGCGAGGGGGTCGAGCGGTTCGAGAGGAAGTTCGATGTGAAAGCACGCGCCTTTGCCCGGGCCGTCGCTTTCAGCCCAGATCGCCCCCCGATGCCGCTCCACGAGACGCTGGGCGATGGCCAATCCCAGCCCGAGTCCGCAGGAACCGGCGCCTGCTCCAGCGTGAGGCGCCTGGACAAAAGGGGTGAAAATCCGCTGGAGATCCTCCGTGCGGATGCCTGGACCGGAATCGGAGATGCTCACCCGGGCCGCGGACGGGGTCCTGTGAAGCCGCACATGAACGGGGGTGTGGCGGGGGGCGAATTTGATGGCGTTGCGCACAATGTTTCCGAAAACCTGATGCAGGCGCATGCTGTCGCCGCGGATGAAGCATTCCTCCCGGGGGCATTCTTGAACGAGGGAGACCTCGCGCTCCTGCGCCTCGCCCAGCATGCCCTTGCACACCTCTTCGAGGACGCCCCGCAGGGAAAGACGGCGGGCGCTGATGGAAAGTCCGCCGCGTTCGATGCGGTGGAGATCGAGCAAATCATCAATAAGGCGGGCCTGCAGGCGCACGTTGTGCAGGATGATTTGAAAGTCCTCCCGCAAACGCTGGGGCAGCCCGCTGCTGCGTGCGTACTCGCTCGCGAGCAGCAGCACGGGGTTGAGGGGACTGCGCAGTTCGTGGGAAAGGGCCGCAAGAAACTCGTCCTTGGCCCGGTTGGCCGACTCAGCGGCTTCCTTGGCCTCGGTCAGGGCGTCGGCAATCGCCCGGGGAACGCCGCCCGGTTCGGGGGCGGCGGCATTTTCGGCGTCCCTCCCGCGGCGGAGGGGGGGCGTTTTGCGCGAGAGCAGGAGACCGGCCAGAGTCAGGGCGATTCCCCACGGCAAGAGGTGCGTGAGGCGCGTGGCGAGTGAACTCCCAGCGTGTGCCTGAGGGTGCGGGGATTCCGTTTCGACGGCGCAAAGAACCGGGATTGGAAAGTGCATCTCCGCGGAGCGGAGGGGGACGGGGGCCTGAAAATAAAAAAAAGGCCCGAGACACAGTCCGGTCCGGAGCAGGAGCAAGCGCGGGCTCGAGCAAAAGGAGCGGGTCGGGTTCCGATGGCGTCTCGAGGCGTTTTGCGGCGGCATACAGTACAGGCGGAAGACTTCTTGGGGTGGCGTCCCGATTCGCCCCGGGCGGCGCGTTTGGTTGGGTGCGGGGTGTGATTGAAAAAATCCCCGTTCCCAACACCGGGTGATTGCCCCAGCATGCCTCCGCAAATGTACTGGTTTTTGTGTTTAACGGCCGCGGTCTCCGTGGGGCTCTCCAAAAGCGGGTTCCCCGGAATTACCCTGGTGACAGTTGCGCTGATGGCGGAGGCCTTCCCCGCGCGTGCGAGTACCGGGGTGCTGCTTCCCTTGCTGGTATTTGGCGACGTGTGCGCAGTGAGTACCTTCCGGCGGCATGCGATGTGGAGCCTCATTGTGCGGATGCTTCCGCCCACGATTGTGGGGGTGGTGCTCGGGTTCCTCCTAATGCAGCGGGTGTCCGAGGCGCAGTTCCGGCCGGTGCTGGGGTGGCTGCTGTTTGTTACCGCCGCCATTCAGGCGGGGCGCATGTTTTTCCCGCGCTCCTCCGAGCGTTTGCCGCGCGGACCGTGGTTTGCGTGGATCATGGGCGTGTGGGCCGGGATCGCCACCATGCTCGCCAACGCGGCGGGGCCGGTGATGGCGCTGTATTTTCTGGCACTGGCGCTTCCCAAGGAAAACCTTGTTGGAACCAGCGCATGGTTTTTCCTGATCATCAACGTGATCAAGCTGCCCTTCTCCCATGCGCTGGGCCTTATCAGCCTCGATTCGCTTCTCCTGAACCTGATGCTCTGTCCCTTGGTGATTGTGGGCACCTGGGCGGGCAGCCGGCTCTTGAAGTGGATTCCGCAGCATCTCTTCGAGCGCATCCTCCTCCTTTCCGCGCTTGCAGCCGCGGTGAAGATGGTCTGGTAGGGGCGCCCCCGGGAAGCGGTCCCATCGTGCATTCCCTCCGCAAACATGGGGGGGGGGACGCCCGGGTTGGGAACCACCCGCAACGCGATCGGAGCGGACTACCCGCGCTGCTGGATGCGCCCAAGGCGCGCAGGATGGCGCAGCCTCCGGTACGCGATGGCCTCGATCTGACGGATGCGTTCGCGGGTCACACCAAAGCGGGTTCCCAACTGCTCGAGGGTGTGCGTAATCCCGTCTTTCAATCCGTGCCGGAGTTCCAGAATCACGCGCTCCTTTTCCGGCAGGGTTTGCAGCGCATCGAAAAGCAACTCGCGCAGCGTTCCCTGATCACTCCGCGCCGAAGGATCCTCCGCATTTTCATCCGGAATGAGATCCCCCAGGGAGTTTTCGCTTTCCTCGCCAAGGGGGGTGTGGAGGGACACCGTGTTGTTCTGCATCTGGATCATTTCCAGAACCCGCGAAATCGAGATGCCTGTCACCTCGGCAATCTCCTCCGGCGTGGCCTCCCGGCCGAGGGTCTGCTGCAGCTGCGCCCGAACCCGGTTCATCTGTTGGAGATGCTCGTTCATGTGGACCGGGATCCGGATCGTGCGGCTTTGATCCCACACCGCGCGCGTCACCGACTGCATGATCCACCAGCTTGCGTAGGTCGAAAACCGGAAGTTTTTCCTGTGCTCGAATTTCTCCGCGGCGCGGGTGAGACCGATGTTGCCCTCCTGGATGAGGTCCAAAAACGGGACCCCGCGGTGCATGTAGGATTTGGCAATGTGCACCACCAGACGCAGATTTGCCTCCACCAAATGGTTGCGGACACGGATGGATTCCCGGGCGGCCCGGGCCAGTTCCGCGGCGTTGGCGACAAAATCACCGGGGCTCATGCCCTCCTTGAGAAAGAAGTCGCGGGCGAGCGGTTGGATCCCCCGAACCCCGGCGTGCAGGTCTCGCAGGATGGCCTCGGCCTGCTCGGTGATGCTGTCCACGGAGGCGCTCCATGAGAGAATTTCCCGTTTTTTGAGGTGGAGCTTTTTCCACAGGCGGGTTTGTTCCGCGTGGAGTTTCGCAAGGGAAGCCTCTGCCTCCTGGCGGTCGGCCCGGCGGCGGGCACGCAGCAGGTTGGTGCGCGCCTCGATCAGGGCCGTTTGCGCAGCTTCGGCGCGGTGAATCCAGCTATCCAATTTTTCGCGGTAGGTGTCCCGCTGGTCTTCGGGAACGTCGGTGAGTTGGTCGATCCGTTCGGTGCGGGAGACGATTTTGCGCGCGGCGGCGAGATAGAGTTCGCCCGCGGATCCGCACCGGTGGAGGCGCTCCAGGGTCCGGTGTTCGGCCTCCTCCAGACGGCGTGCGAGGAGGGCTTCTCCTTCGCGGTCCAAAAGCGGCACCCTGCCGAGCTGGCGCATGTAGGCGGCCAGCGCGTCGGGAACGCCGGCCAGGGACTCCGCCGGGTTTGTGGAAACCGGGATCTCTTCGATGACCTCGACGCCGCGTTCGTTCAAAGCTTCGAGGATTTGCGGGGCCAGATCCGGCTCGCCTGTCGCGGAGCCCAGACTCTCAACCA
The DNA here is from genome assembly GCA_044370075.1 of Chthoniobacteraceae bacterium. Taxonomy (GTDB): domain Bacteria; phylum Verrucomicrobiota; class Verrucomicrobiia; order Chthoniobacterales; family Chthoniobacteraceae; genus Chth-196. The sequence continues at coordinate 4,602 of JBILWF010000278.1, forward strand.
GCCTGTGAAGCGCTACCGAACCGCTTTGCAGGGCATCCTGCAAAAGGGCGACGGTTTCCCGGGGGATCTCCGCACTCAAACCGTGCGTGTTAAGAAATGCTTCCACGGTGTGCGCGTCGGAGGCCTGGG
>JBILWF010000280.1:0-4690 GCA_044370075.1 Chthoniobacteraceae bacterium
TGATTCGCCGTTCCAATCCACGGCCCTGGGAGCTTCGACCTGCATTTTAAACGCCAGCTCGTAACTGCGGATTCGGGCGTCCAGTTCGGAGTTGTCCACCCGGGACGCGTTGTAGTCCTGATTGAGTTCGGCCAACAACCGAAGCTTGTTTTGCTGGCGAGCGGAATCCACCCCCTTCGGATTGTCGAGGTATTTGATGGGGACGCCCTCCGAGTTGAATTCAACACCCTGATAAACTGCAGGCATGAACCCCGAGCCCCAGTTGCGCACGCCGTTGACCACCGTTCCCTCGCTGTCCTTGATCACCACAAACCCGGGCAGGTTCTCGTTCTCCGTTCCCAATCCGTAGCTTATCCACGCGCCCAATGCGGGGCGCCCCCCGAACACGGAGCCGGTGTTCATGGAACATACGCCGCCCGCGTGGTTGATCCCGCTGGAAACGCACGAACGGATCACCGCAAGGTCATCCGCATGGGCCGCCACGTGCTCGAACCAGTCCGAAACCCAGAGCCCGCTTTGGCCGCGTTGCTTCCATTCGCGTTTGCAGGGAAGCAGCGGGGACTTGGTCTCGCCCATCGCAGTGATGGGCGCCTTGAAGCTCGAGGGCAGGGGCTTGCCCGCCAGTTCGTTCAAGAGCGGTTTGTAGTCGAAGGTGTCCAGGTGGCTGGGACCTCCTTCCATGAACAAAAAAATCACGCTTTTGGCCTGCGCGGGGCGGTGCGGAATTTTGGCAGCAACGGGGCTCGGGGTCCCCGGGCCCGCTTGGAGCCGCCCGCCGCCCAGGGCCGCCCAGGCCACCGCCCCGAAGCCGCACCCGGCCCTCTCCAGAAACTGGCGGCGGGAAAACGAAATATCGAATCGATTGCAGGGCATGGATCTAGTGAAGGTAAAAAAACTCGTTCATGTTGAGCAGAATCTGGCACAGATCCTCCATCGCCTGCCGTTCCGGGTTGGTGGATCCCGGGGATCTGGCCTCCACGCCGCTGCGCGCAAAAAGCGTCTCCCCAGCCCGGGACGGGGCCCAGTGGATCCAGCCGCCATTCCAGCGCGCGGGGTCGGGCTCGGACGGCACCTGCGCGAGGGGCGTGGGAAGAATCCGCAGTGATTCAATGCGGCCGTCCCAGTGATGCGGCGGGTTGCGTTTGTGCAGGCCGCCGATCACCAGACCCGACGCGCCCTGCGTAATTTTCGAGCGCACCTGAATGGGAATGGTGGCTGTCTGTTCGGGGGACTTCGGATTATCCAGATCCCGAACACGGAACGTGACGGCGTGATCGGGCAGGGAAACGCCCGCCCGGATGTGGTGGCGGTGGCCAAGTTCAATGCGGATGTTGGATGCCACCACCTCGTAGGCGATGTTGGAGTTTTCGTCCTCGCCGACGAGTTGCAGGATCAGATTGCGCGGCTTGAACCGCGATTTTTCGCCCGTCACGCCGAGGCTCCAGCCGAAGGCTTCCACGCTGTCTTTGGCGCCCGCCCAGCGGGAAACCAGGGTGCGTACTGCGGCGGCGGAGTCGATGGAATCCAGCGAGGCCACGGTTTCCACCGTAAATTCGTCGCCTTCGGTGCCCTTGCTTTCCACCAGCACTCGTTCCTGGGAGGTGTTTTCCTTGAAGTCCTCGGCTGCGCTTTCCGCGCGGAGTTCCGATTGGGCCGGCAGAAGGGCGCTTGCTTTTTGCCGTAAGAAACCGCGGGCCCGTAGCAACTCCGCGGAGGTCGGCGGGCGCCCCAGCACACGCAACCACGCGTCCTCGACGCTGGATACTTTTTCCGAAAGCTTGCGGGCTCGTTGCAGGGGCCAGTCGCCGTTAATAAGGAGGAGTGCCTGGGTGGGTGTTGTGGTGCTCTGGCGCTCCGCAGTGCTTGCGAAACCCGCTGGCGCATCCAGTGCGCGCAACAGCTCGGTCTGGCTGTTGCGTTTTTTCATCGTGTAGATCGATCGGCGCAGTGAGGTGCCCGCCTCCGCGGGGCCGCCCTCCTTGAGGTCCAGTTCCCCGCTTGCCGCAAGCATGGCGTCCCGGACTTGTTCCGCATCCAGACGCCTCGGCGTGAAGCGCCACAGGTACTTGTTGCCGGGATCCTGGAGCGCCGCCTTTTCCGGGGGGGCGATGCGGGCTGTCTGCCGGTAGGCCGCGGAGCACAGAATCTCGCGGTGAAGTTTTTTCAAACTCCATCCGTTTTGCACAAAACGCCGAGCCAGCCAGTCGAGCAGTTCGGGGTGGCTGGGAGGTTCGCCCAGTTTTCCGAAGTCGTTGGAGGTGGCCACAATCCCGCGCCCGAAGTGGTGCTGCCACACCCGGTTGACGATCACCCGCGTGGACAGCGCGTTGTCCTCCCGGGTGATCCATTCCGCCAGTGCTGTCCGGCGGCCCGTCGAGTTTTTGCGGGGCGCGATCCCTGGTTCATTCGGTTCGAGCAGGGTGAGGAATCCGGGCTCGACGGGGTGCTCGCCCTTGCGCGTTTTGAGTATCACCGGGGGGGCCTGCGGGCCGACATCGGTGGCCACAAAAGCCTCTGGCAGCGGATCCGGCTTGAGGTGGTCAAACTGTTTGAGAGCCTCCTCCAGTTCGGCCAGGCGCTTTTTGGTTTCCTCCTTCTTGATGGACTTGGCTGCGCCGGCTTTTTCCAGTCGGATCTGCCGCTCACAAATCACAAGGTACTGTTTCTCGAGGGGGCTGCGCTGTTCAGGCGGCTTGGCAATCATCGCCTGCAAGTCCTCGTTGAATTTGCGCACCGCCGACTGGGTTTTTGCGGCAAGCAGGGGATTTAAAATTTCGTCCATCTCGGCCCGCAGCGCGGCGGTCGCTGAGCGCCACTCCGCCGCCTGTTGTTCGTGGCGCTCTTTTTCCTGCGGGGTGCCCAGGGTGAGGTCATCCCGCCACAGCACCGGTGCAAAAAACGCCCTCAACCGGTAGTAGTCTTTCTGGAGAATGGGATCGAACTTGTGGTTGTGACACCGGGCACAGCCGAAGCTCAGGCCCAGAAATGCCTCACCCGTGGTGTCGGTTAAATCCGTGAGGATGATGTCCCACTGTCCGGCGACGTCGCGCTGGTTGTACTCGTAGATGGGGAGGCGCAGGTACTGCGTCGCCGTCAGGGCGGTGGGATCGTCGGGGGCGAGTTCGTCCCCGGCCAGTTGTTCGTGCAAAAAGCGGTTGTAAGGTTTGTCCGCATTGAGGCTCGCGATCACCCAGTCGCGGTAGCGCCATACATGCGGGCGGTATGCGTCCTGATTGTACCCGTCGCTCTCCGCGTACCGGACCAAATCCAGCCAGTGTTGGGCCCAGCGCTCGCCGTATCGTGGCGATTCCAACAACCGGTCCACGAGGCGCTCGTACGCATCGGGGGCTGGGTCGCCAAGAAACTCCGCGATCTGTTCGGGAGCGGGAGGCAGTCCGTGCAGGTCAAAAAACACGCGCCGGATGAGCTCCGCACGGTCTGCCTCGGGCGCCGCGGTGAGTCCAAGTTGCGCGTGCTTGTGGGCGACAAACCGGTCGATATCCGTGCGCGCCCAAGCGCCGCCCGCAGAGGGGACAGCGGGATTCGCCAGCGCTTGGAAAAACCAGTACGCCCGCTGCTCGGGGCTGAAGCCTCCCTCCGTCACAACAACCTGCGCGTCGGAGTCCGGCCAAGGGGCGCCCATTTTGACCCACTTTTCCAAAGCGGCGATTTGACCGGGGGCCAGTTTCTCCTTGGGCGGCATCTTGAAGTCGGCGTTGGTTTGCCGCACCGCCTCGATAAGCGGCGATTTTTCCGGATCCCCCGGAACCAGAGCCGGTCCGGTTTCGCCGCCCGCTATCAGATGCCGGATGTGGTCAACGCGGAGACCGCCTTTTTGTTTTTTGTCCCCGTGACATTCAAAACAGTGTTTGGCGAGAAGGGGCCGGATTTCGGTCTCGAAGAATTTGGCATCTGCCAATGCAGATGGAGCACCTGCGAGAGCGCAGGTCAGGGCGATGAAGAGGGGAGGTGAGGGCTTCATACGGCACGCCGTTTGCGCACGCATCGACGGCGCGGCCGCGAGAATAAACAATTCTCAGCCCCGATCGTGAGCACAATCTTGCGGCGCCCTTTTTGCCGGGGCCCGGGGGAGGGGGGCATCCTCCGGCGGGTTTCCGGAATTCGGAAAACCCGGGCCGAAACGGATCTCTGCCCGAACCGATCCGAATTTAGAGCGCTTCGAGGATTTTTCGCGCGACCTGATCTGCCTGCAGTTTGCTGGCCTCCTTGGTGTAGTGCACGTTGTCATCCGCGATCTGACGCTGTTTCAAATCCGGGAGCATGAGGGCATGCAGGTCGTTGATGCGGACCCCGTGTTTGCGCATGACGCGCAGGGCGGCTTCCGCGTATTCCCGCTCCAGTTCCGGCGGGATCTGAACGTCTTTTTGGAAGCGTTCCCGCATCGTCTTTTCGGGTGCGGGACAGGCGGGGGTAGTTGTAGCCCAGATGAGCCTTGCGCCCGTTTTCTCCAGTCTGGAAACGAGCGTTTCAAGGCGCTTTTCGTACTGGGCGGGCGAGCGGTCCACGGCGTGGTAGCGCCATCCGTACATGTCCCACAGCCCCCAGTTGAAGTGGATTACATCCCACGATTCCCCGCCCAGCCATGCATCAATCTGTTTCAAGCCGTTGCCCGTGTACTCGGCGTTGCCCGCGTTTTTGAAAACCTCCGCCTTGCCCGCTAAAAGGGCGC
>JBILWF010000282.1:0-4670 GCA_044370075.1 Chthoniobacteraceae bacterium
GAGCGATCGCGCGGGCCGGGCGGATGGTGCGCGCGCTTTGCCCTCCAGCGCGCCCAAGATCACACCCGCGGGCGCGCACACCGTGACCAGCGGCCCCGAGTTGCTCAAGCCCGGCGAGGCCGGTATCGGCCGCATGGTAGAGGACGTGGTCTTCCGCACGCTCGACGGACGCGAACTCAGCCTCGGGAGCTTCAAGGACCGCAGGGCGCTCGCGATTGTAATGACCGGTGCTACATGTCCCGTAAGCAAACGGTATATGCCCGCCGTGGCGAGGCTGCAAAAGGAGCTCTCGGATCAGGGCGTGGCGCTGTTGCTCGTGAATGCGCTCGCCAGCGAGAACCCCGCGGACATCCAGGCGCAGATCGCCGCAGCGGGTGTGACCGCTCCGTATGTTCACGACAGGGAACACCAGATCGCCGCGCTGTTGCACGCCCGCACCACTACCGAGGTCTTCCTGCTCGATGCCACACGCACGCTGGTTTACCGCGGCGCGTTGGATGACCAGTACGGCGCCAATTACAGTCTGGAGGCCCCGAAGCATTCGTACCTCCGTGCTGCGGTAGCGGCGCTGCTGCGGGGTGAGAAGCCCGCGGTTGAGGCAACGGCGGCGCCAGGCTGTGAACTCGACCTGACCGGGGCCATTCCGGAAAAAAAGGCTGCCCCGGTGACTTACCACCGCGATGTGGCTCGCATTCTCGAGCAAAACTGCGTGCGCTGTCACCGGGACGGCGGCATCGCTCCGTTCGCTTTGGATGAACTCGATGCAGTGCGGGACCGGGCTAGGGTGATCCGGCGGGTTGTCTCGGAGGGTACGATGCCCCCGTGGTTTGCGGCGGAGGAGAAGGATGCCACGCGGAACCCGTGGGCGAATGACTGCAGCCTGTCACCGCGTGACAAGGCGGACCTGCTGGCGTGGGTTGAATCCAAGGACAAACCGGCCGGTGATCCCGCGGATGCGCCGCTGAGGCGAATCTTTGCGCCGGAATGGAGCATTGGCGTTCCCGACCTTGTGATTCCTTTGAGCAGGCCGTATGCGATTCCGGCGGATGGATTCATGCCGTACGCCCACGATGTCGTGCAGACGGAGCTCGCCGAGGACCGCTGGGTTTCTGCCTACGAGATTTTGCCGAGTGAAAGGGACGTGGTGCACCATGTTCTCGTGCGCGTTCACGAAAAAGGTGCGGCGCTGCGCGAAGGGGTTGAGGGCGCGGAGGGATACTGGGCGGTGTATGTTCCCGGAAATGGGGCCTGCGTCTATCCCGAGGGATTTGCCCGCAAGATTCCCGCCGGGGCGCGGGTCAGCTTTCAAATCCACTACACGCCCAGCGGCAAGGCGAAGTCCGAGCGGCTCAAACTGGGGCTGGTTTTTGCAAAGACCCCGCCCGTCCACGAGGTGCGCACCGCCCCAGTCTCCAACCGACGGCTTGCCATCCCGCCTGGAGCGGCCCGTCATGTCGAAGTGCACTCGCGGAACGTCCCGTTTGACATGCCGGTTTTGGGGTTCATGCCGCACATGCACACCCGCGGCGCCGCTTTCCGCTACGAGGCTACCTTTCCCGATGGCAGGACAGAGACGTTGCTGGATATTCCGCGCTACGATTTTAACTGGCAGTTGCGTTACGCGCTGAAGCGCCCGCTGCTGCTTCCGCGGGGAACCTCTGTAAAAATCACGGCGGTCTTCAACAACAGCGCCCAAAACAAGGCCAACCCGGATCCGACCCGGCTTGTGAAGTGGGGCGCACAAACCGCGGACGAGATGATGATCGGTTACATCGAGTACTTCCGGCCCCTGTGATGTTGCCCCGGCGTTCCACGCGGATGGCGCGTCCCCGCATAGGCGGGTGTTCCGCCGCAAAAATATTCCGTTTCGCAGGCATTAGCGGGGCACCAGACAAGTGCCCGAGGCAAGATCCTGGAGCCCGCGGCCTGAAATTATAGACCAGATCACGCAGGGAATCACGGCCAGGCCCATGAGACAAACCGCCACCAGTTGGCTGGCGTCAGAATATTGAAGCACCAGCATTTCGGCGCAGAGAAACGGCACCCAAAACCACGCCACGCAGGCCCTCCAAAAAATTCTCCAGCGGGAGGCATCACTTCCGTCCATGCGGACCACGGCCATTCCGAGGATACGCAGCAGAAGGCCGCCCCGCGCCACCAGTGCGGATAAAACCGCGAGAATGGCGACGGGCATAAAACGGAGTGCATGTTTTATTCCGGAGGGCATCAAGGACCGGTGCTCCAGATCGTCCAGCAGAGAACTGCCATTTGAACCGGTCGGCGTGGCCTGAAAGGTTTGGGATAATCTTGTCCGTGCCGCCGTCAGGTCCGCCACGCTGCGAGAGCGGTAGCGGGTTCGAATTTCCTGAGCGCGCTGGATTTCGGCTTTGGGTAAAATCGACTCCCGGAGATCTTCGGGGAAAGCGGGAAAAGGGAGGGAGGAGGACGTCAGAACGTCTTTCCCGAACAAGGATACTTTCCAACTGTGACTGGATTGTCCCTGCGGGGGAAACGAGAAGGATGCCCAAACATCCCCGTTATCGAGGAGGCGTCCAAACCGTTCACTGATGTAGACCTCCAGATCTTCCAGTAACTCATTCCGGTTGTGTATACTGTTGATCTGATGCAGCTTAAAATTATTTCCGGGCTGTGTTTGCAGAGTTGGGTCCTCCGCGTGGAACCGGGCAATGACATGGTTGGAGGTCTGCTCACGGGGACGAAACCAGGGAAAGGGAGTTTTTATTTCGAAGTCTCCGAGGAGGCCTGGGGGATTTTCCGTAACGGTCCGCATCCTGCCGTTTTCCCTGCGGCAGGTCACGTCGACACCATCACGCAGAGCGTTGTGCAGTTCGAGCGCCGCTTTGAGCTCAAACGGATTCGGAGTGGATTTTAACCACGCTGCCACGTTCTCCTGTTCGCTTTCTTTGGGTAAGCCGAAGGATCCAATACCGAGTACGATCAGATGAATTGAGCACCCGAGCACGAGAGCGACGCGGCGCCGCGGGGAAATCTTGGAACGCTGCCGCACGATGGTGCGCAATTGGGTGAGAGCCTCGCCGCGGGCGGATGTTTTCGGCAGCTCATTGAAGAAAGCGCGGGCGGACAGCGGGAGCGGGGCTTTCGGGGTACGGATTCGGGCTTCCTCAACCGGGGCAATACGCCCTTCGAGCGCGGAAATGGCCAGTTGATTCAGGAAAACGGCGGCTTCCGCCGCCGGAATGTCCTCGCAGACCGGCGTGACCGCGGGGGCGCGGAACTCCAAAAGTTTGATCCGGCCCTTTTCCGTGATCCAAAGTCGATCCAGCGAGAGCACTTGGGCGCCCGACGCATCCGCCCGGGACGCCTCCAACTCCTCGGCGAGTGCGAGCACCCAGTGCCGGACAGTATTCCACGCTTTGGGCTCCGAGAGCAGGTGGACCACGGGCATTCCGGGAGGTGCCTCGTACACGTCCCACGCGGCATCGTTTTGTGTCCAGGATTGCAGCCAGCGGAGTTGCCCGGGTCTTGCGCGCAGCCCTTGAGGCCTGTCCGAAACACGAGAGCCAGACAGCACTTTTCGCATCCACACTTTGCGGGTGAGTTTCTCATCGTAGCCCAGCCAGAATTCGCTGGATTCATCGCCTCCCAAAAAGCCCAGCACATGGAACGGTCCAATCTTGTGTTCGGAGGTAGACGCCGTTGCAGGAGCATGGTCGGCAACCGTGCTGCCTGCTGGTTCGTCAACCTCGCTTTGGATCACGCGCGTTCCCGTCCAAAGATCAAGTGCCGTGGCATGGCCATTATCCCTCCGCGCGCTCAAAGAGAGCGACCCGACATAGGCAAAATAGCAGAGACTGGAGATTGCATTGAGGAAGCGAGGATACGGTTGCTCGGAATCCAAGAATCCAGCTGTCAGTGCCAAAAAAAACGTAAAAAGGAACGCCGGGGTATGGAAGAATAGGGCGCGCAGCATTGCGCGGCCCACACCGGGTTCGCCCCCCGCTGCGTTCACCACCCGTAAGCCCGCGATGCGCTTGCCCAGGGTTGCCCCCCACCGTCCTTCGGCCGTTGCGTAGTATGCGAGTGTCAGCATCCACGCGGCGGCACTCCACCCGTGTGACTTCCCGGGACTTGCGAAGAGCAAAGCGATCATCCCGTGGAACAGCATGCCTGAAACAAAGACGACGGCCTCGTCGACACATTGCGCGGCAAAACGCAATCCCAGCGTGGCAGGCATGAGTGCCTTCGAGGCAAAAGGAAGCAGAGCGCGCCGCAACTCCGCATAATTTGCAAATCGATCCCCCGCGGGTTTCGCCACACAGCGCTCAAGGACGACCGAGAGTGATTGAGGAATCTCCGACCGGAAAGAACGCGCAGAAGGTGCTTTCTTTTCGAGCACCGTCGCCAGAAGGGCCACCAGATTTTCCCCTTCAAAGGGCGCCCGGCCCGTTAGCAGATAATACAACGTCGCGCCTACCGAGTAGATGTCCGAGCGGACGTCCACGGTTTCTCCGCGTAATTGCTCCGGAGAAGAAAAAGCCGGTGTACCCAGAAAGCCGCCCTGCGTGGTGAGGAGCGAGTCGGCGCGCGCAAGCGAGGAGACGGAGAGTCCAAAATCGCCGATCTTCACGCAGCCATCCGTCTCGATGAAGCAGTTGGACGGCTTGATGTCCCGATGCAGGATGCCCACC
>JBILWF010000283.1:0-4659 GCA_044370075.1 Chthoniobacteraceae bacterium
CTCCTTATGCGGGGAATCAACTTTTGAAGGGCGGGACGCCCGCGTTCAGGGGGGCGGCGGAATGGGCTCCGGGGCCTCCTACAGGGACAGTGCCGCTTCATTCGCAGAGACCCCATCCCCTTTCACCGGTGGATTTGAAACAGGGTGCGGTAGAGCGTCTCCCGTTGTTCGCAGGCAAGGCCGAACGCGGTGACCAGCGCCGCCCCAGTCCACAGGTACAGCGCCAGCAGCACCGCCGAGCGGGCAATGCGTTCCCGGTGCACAGAGGCTTCCACCGTCAGACGCAGCCAGAGCAGGGCGCTGAGCGGGATCAATAGAAGACTGGCGTAGACAAAAACGGTCAGCAGCACCGGAAAACCCAGATAAAATCGCGCCCCCCAAGCCGCCGAAATCCCCAGCAAACTGATGCTGAACCCGTCCGATTCCAACTCCGGAGAATCGTGCAGCAAACACAAAACCATCGAGTTGTAGAGATATCCAAAGCAGGCCAACTCGGCCATTTCGAGACTGCCGGTGCGCAGAAAACCCCAGTGCAGGGCAGCCACGGGAAGGACGCCCAGTCCCGCGATCCACAGGCGTTCGGTCATGTTCTGGCAGGCGTCCATGCTCCAAAACCGGTTGTAGAAAAAGCGGACGGCGGAAGCGGCTTGCGGAATGCGCGGTTTCTCGCGGAGCGGTCCGCGGATCCGCACCGCAGCGGGAAGGGCGATCCACCGAACCCAGGCCATGAGCGCGGTGACGCAGAGCGCATGAATCCAATGCACCTCCCGCTGGAAAAGCCAAAATACAAGTGCCCATTGCGGGAAACCCCACAACAGGTTGCGCAAGCGCTTGGGTCGAGTCGGGTGAGTGGACGCCGGGGACTCCGGGGGCGGCCCCGGGAACGGTTCATCCGGCGGAGCGGGTGAAGCGCCCGCGGGCAAAAGATCGAGTTGAATTTCGGCTGAATGGGGAGTCATGGGGATGGGGCGCGGAGGGAGGAGGCTGCATTGAGGGAGTGTGGTTCGGGCGCGCGAACCGGGATGGGGAATCGCATGGGATTTCAGCCGGGAACGATTACTCCGGGACCGGATCCGTACTTCCGCGTGGAGAATTGTCCGGGAATGGAACGCCGGAAAACGCATCCGCAAAGATCCGGATAGTCTCAAAATGCAGATCCGCGATTTCCTCCAGCGGAAGAGGTTCCGAGTATCCGCCCGCCGGGGCGATGAGCACGGGCACCCGCCGTGCGGCACACCACTCGGCGACGATTCGGTCCCGCTCCAAAAGCATCGAGCTGGTGATTCCCTCAATGCCGCCGGCTCCCTCGTGGGGATCCATGCCGGCGTAGTAGATCAGAAAATCCACACCTCGAACCCACTTCAACGCCGTGGTGACGGCCTTTAAGTACGCCGGCGCGGATGTCACCTCACGGGCAAAATGGCGTCGTTCATCTTGGGGAGTCCACCGGTCCAGATCCGACACCGCCACATCCGCGAAGTGCACGTTTTGGTTCGTCCCTAAAATGGAAAAAGTGCCCCCTCCAAAGTGCGCGTCCAGATCCAGAATTCCGACGCGGTTCACCTGCTCGAGCGCTCGTGTCGCCGCAAGGGCGATCCCGTTGAAAGTGCACAACGCGAACCCCCGATCCCGTTTGGCATGGTGTTGTCCACTTGCCAGGCATGCGCTCACCCCGGACCGCAGGGTTTCGACCACCGCGTCCCGCATTCCGCCGGTGGAAAAAAGCACGCTTTGCAGCAACTCGGGCGACCACGTTCCCACAGGCAGTCTCCCAATCCTTCCCGAGAGGACGGAGTCCACATAGGCGGGGTCGTGGATTGTGAGAAGCTCCTCCCGGGTGATCGGTTTTGGAGGGACCAGTTTGACTTTCGTGGGCAATCGTTCTCGTAACCTTGCGGCGATGAGCCGCGACTTGGTCACCGTCTCAAGATCCGAATCGACCGCAAATTCGCTGGTGTAGAAGACCTTCATTTTTCTGAATTTTAGGGTGATCAGGGGTGTCAAGGGACCCTCGGGAGGGGTTGTGGCCGGTGGTCGGGATAAAGGGCTTTTTCGTCCGGGAGCGAGTCTCCATGGGAGGAACAGCAGTGCATTCCGGTAAAGCCGGTGTGCCATGAAACAGTTTCGCACACGGGTGCGTGGCTCTGCGGTTGCAGAGGGGCAGGGCGTCACTGGCAGGGGATTTTCAGATTGTGCGCACCGGAGGGGCGGGTTCCCGCGAGGGGTGCTCGGAGACCGGACGGGCGGTTGAATACAGCCCCAAAAACCGTGTGCGACAATTGAGGGTATGCACAACACCCCTGCCAATTCCTCCCCCGACTCCGCCACGGCACGCCCTGAACTTTTCTCCGCCGGATCGATCGTGGTTTCCGACCAAGTGCGGGCAGCCCTTTCGGAAGAAGAAATCCAAACGCTCATCCAGCGGCATACCCACGGCGACTGGAATGAGGACTTCTATGAGGACGGCGATCCGCCCGAAGCCATGGAGAACCGCTATGCGCTTTCCCACGGATACCACATTCTGAGCCAGTACATCGTCCGGGGACGGAAGGTGTTTCTTCACACCCCGGGCCACCGCGGCCTTACCCGGATCATGTTCTCCAACGAGTACTGAGTCACCGCGCTGCCCCACACCACCTCCCGCCTCCATCTCCACAACCAACCCTCCATCCCATCGCATGACCCCTTCGCCGAAACATCCCACTCCGGGAAATCCCTTTGAAGACTTCCTCGCCGACGCCATCCACAAGGCGGAGCAGGCGGCTCATCTGTGTACCCGGATCGAGCCTCCCCGGATCACTCCGGAGGACATGCGTCACATGGACGCCGCTCTCGATCTCTGGCTCGCGCGCCGGGGACTCGGAACCGCACGGGCGGCGTAACGTTCGCGACTGGGACGCGTGCCGGGTATCTTGCCTTGCAGCAGGCACCCGTCGCCGCAGAACCCGCGACACGCTCCGGAGGCAGCCGATTTTACACCTGCGCCGCCCCGGCGCTGATTTTGCACCCTTTTCCAGTCTCCCCAACCGTCCTATTTTTATGATTCAAACCGTTTTTTCCGGCACCTTGTTGCGCTCCTCCCGTCCCGGCTATCCCGAGGGAAGAACAGCCCCCGTCCCCGAAACAGTTGTTTTTGAATGGCTGGATGCGGTCCGTGCCGAATCTGTTGTTTCGATTCTTTGTCTCTTGGATGATCAGCACCTCGCGATGTACTCCCACTGCGCGGAGGGAAAGGGACTTCTGTCCGCCTACACGAAGGCAGGGTTCACGGTGGGCCACGTGCCTATAGCAGACCACAAGATACCCTCGGTTAACGAGGCGGAGATGGCGCGCGTTTTGGCACTTTACGACACGCTGCCCAAGCCGGTGTTAATTCACTGCAGCGCCGGGAGAGACCGCACCGGGGCCGTCGTGGAGCGCATTCAAAACGCGTGCCGGGATAGCTCGGACAAAACGGGGACCGGGGGGCCGGCAAATAAAACGCCCTGCACCCCCTCTGCCGTTCCATGGTTCCGTTGATTAAGGCTCCCAGTGCAGGAGAAGATGCGTCCTTCGGGAGGTTGAAAGAAAGAGCACAGCTCTCTTCAACGACTTTCCCTCGGCAGTTTCAGCACGCAGTTTCGCACTTTTGAGCGCCTCTTTGACAGCTACGTCACGCGCCGCGATCCAGCCGCGCTGGGACTGCTTTAGCTCGGCGACGGCTGCAGGGGAGAGCTTGGCCATCAGCGCCTGATACGCCCGATTCAATTCGGCGTCCGCAGACTTATACTCGTCCTCGGAAACCGCGAACCCTCCGGCCTGCCCGACTCTCTCGAGATGAATACCCCCCTTGAGCAACACCCGAAAAAACATCAGGTGGGAAGCCCCGCTTTTCTCAAAGTTTTCACAGCAAACGAAACACTCCTCCGCCGAAACTTTCGAGGCCAGTTCCAGGTTCATATGCTCAAAAATTGGAACCTTCTTGCCGTGCAGTTTTTTCAGCTCGGATTCCATGGTTTTGGACAACGTTTCAGACAGGTCGTCTTCAAGCACTTTCCCGGCGCGAACGCGGATCACGGACAGTGCCATGGTTCCGTTGCGCCCCTGCCCGATCAGAATGCCGGTTCGCTCGCCAGCCGCGGCCCCGGACCATTCACCATCCACGGACCGATTGTTTCGCGTAAGAATCTGATGGGCAGGAAATTGAATCGGGCAGATATTTTTCCCGTCCTGGAGTGAAAGAACCGTTTCTGCGAAGTAGTCCGCTTTTGAGTTTGGATTCGATTCGGAACGGTCCTCCCAATCCCGTCCCCCGAGCAATTCCTCGAGTTGCTCGTCGCCTTGATAGTTGTCCCAGCGGATCGGCGGGACACCGTTTTTTTGCGGCGCGAACCCAATGGCAACCACAACGGATCCGTCCAGCGAGCGCGTTTGCTCAAGAGTTGCAAAAGTTTTTCCACCGTCGTTGAGAACCTTGGAGGGCTTGGCTTCCAGGGAAGCTGCTGTTCCGAAAGTGAGAAGTGAAAGGATGATATAAAAAGGGTAAAAAATTCTCATAAACAGGACTTTCCGTTACATACACTCATCTAAAAACTAAATACGCTTCAAGAATAAAAGCCCCCCCCGCATACCGCCCATTGAAAGGTTGCGCCTCCGGGAACCAATTGTTCGTCTCGTGTT
>JBILWF010000285.1:0-4653 GCA_044370075.1 Chthoniobacteraceae bacterium
ACCTCCGCAACCTCCGCAACCTCCGCAACCTCCGCAACCTCCGCAACCTCCGCAACCTCCGCAACCTCCGCAACCTCCGCAACCTCCGCAACCTCCGCAACCTCCGCAACCTCCGCAACCCATGAATCTCGCCAATTTAATTCAAGCACTGCATAGTCAACAAGCACCTCAGATGATGCCCGGCATCCCCCCCGTGCAGATACAGATGCAAGGACAGCGCCTGTCCACCGGAACTGGCCATCAACACCCGCGGGCCCTCGGAGGAAACTTCCAATATCATATTAACCAGGGATCCGTCCGAATTGATATATTTTTCAGCCCGGCAAGCTACACTGATCTGATCAACCTGAATGGGGGAAGCCATGCATTTCCAAATGCAAATTCCCAGGGAAACGGAACGCGATCGGTACGCCGGATAAACAAGATCACGATCGATCAAAATAATCTTCAAGGCACTGCGCAGGCCGCCGTAGAAGCAATGGCAAATTTATGGACAAATCTGTAAATCCACACTTTGCTTAAGAAATAAAATTTTCATGATTTCGGAAAGCAAATATTGCTTGCGACCTATTCATGAAAAGTAGGCCGGAGGATCGGCCTCGAAAGTCCGAGCCGGACCAAAGCAGATACTTCCTTGATCCCGAGCGATCCAAAAAGCACAGATCGCGTCCCCCCCTACTGCCGCCCATCCTTTTTACTCACCTCAAAGCAGATCTCCACCTGCACAGGAACCCCTTTTCCGGGCACAAATCCCGCCCGGGAGTACCACGCCCGGTCGTTCCGGTTTTCAGGCAACGGAATATTCACCAACGCCGCGGAACTCAACGCCAGCGCAAACAGGTTTCCCTCCTCCTTGGCCGCAAACCGGCCCTCAAACACCGAAGAACCCGTATACAGCCAGTGCGTCTCGGGTACCCGCGCCTGCCGGGGCGCAGCGCCCTCCGTACGCCACTCCAGCCAGGATTCCAGGCGCTCGCGGCGAACTTCATTCCCGCTTTTGAACTCCACCCAAATCTGGACGGGTTTTCCCACCGGATCAGGCAGCCTCTTCAAGGAATCCGCATCAATCGGTCCCGAGCCCGTCGCGGCCGCAGCGCCGCTGCCGGACGCCACCGGAACCGCCCCCAGCAACAAGGCACCCGTGTGGATATCCACCGGATCGACATCGGTCAGCAGCAGGCTCTCGTGCTGGGCTCCCGAGGGTAGCACCAGTGCATACTCCAGAGGGCCCTCCTCTCCGTGAACACGGGCGGGAAAACGCAGCCACCGCTTCCCCGCATGGATGCGCACTTCCCCGCATTGAAACAAATCCGGGCCGATTTTTGAAATCCGCGGGGCCACCGCTTCCGGCGGATTGGCCAGAACCGCCGCAGCCCCCCCCGCCCCCAGAACCGCAACGTAAAGCAACACCGTCAACCAGCCTGATTTCATACCGCGGCCTCGTGTTTTTTAAGATTCCCACTCCCGGTTCGGCATTACCGCCCCTGCGAGTGCGCCGCGGACTACTCCACAAACTCCAATTCCACGGGCGCGGGAATCAGGCCGGCCTGGTGGGCCCGTCCGAGAAACTCCCGGATCGCACGCCGTCCGACATCGCCGTAGTCCAGCGTGAAATCGTTCACGTACATGCCAATAAACTTGTCCGCAAGCGATTCATCCATGCCACGCGCGAGGGGCATGGCGTGCGCCACACCCGCCGCGCGATGCTGCAGCCCGTACTCAATGCTCCGGCGCAGGATCACGTTGATTTCACTCCGCTCCGAGGGCGAAAAATCCTTGCGGATAACGTTGCCCCCGAGCGGCAGGGGAAGCCCCGTGAGATCCTTCCACCACTGTCCAAGATCGAGAACCTTTTCGAAGCCCTCCGCCTGATACGTCAGCTGTCCCTCATGAATGATCAGTCCCACGTCGGCGGAGCCCGAGGCGACGGCGGAAAAAATTTCATCAAAAGGAACCACGACACACTGCGGTTCGCGCAGAAATAAACGCAGGCTGAGGTAGGCGCTGGTCATCAGCCCGGGCACGGCAATGCGGCGCTGCCCCAACCAAGCCGGCAGCGCCCCGGGATCCGAGGGAAAAGAAACGCCCTTTTTGACAACCAACATCGGACCGTATCCGTCGCCCATGCTCGCGCCGCAGGGAAGCAAGGCATACCGGTCCAGGACGTACGCGTAGGCGTGGATGGAGATCGCGGAGATGGCCAGTTCGCCGCGCGTAGCCCGTTCGTTGAGGGTCTGAATATCCTGCAGAATGTGCTCAAATTCCCACCCGTGGGTTTCAATGCGGTTCTCCGCCAGAGCATAAAACATGAAAGCGTCATCCGGATCCGGAGAATGTCCCAAGGTGAGAGGTGCGGTGCGAGGCATGGTGGTAGGGAGAGTCAAAAGAGAAGGATGCGAAAGCAAAATCAGCTGCAGGCGGGAGCTGCGGGTTGTTGCTGCGTCAAACAATGAAATGCGCCCAGACCCCAGATCAATTCCCGGCAGTCTATAGGAACCACGCGACGGGTTGGAAACGCCCGCTCCAGCAGCGCCCCGGCCGCCGCATCGCGGGGGTCGGCGAACACGGGCAGCAGCACCACCGTGTTGGCCACGTAGTAGTTGGCGTAACTCGCCGGCAGACGGAGTCCGTCCCGGTCAATGCGCCCCGGCATGGGGAGGGAAACCACATCCAGTGCGGTTCCATCCTCGGCCCGCATGCGCCGCAGGGAGTGAAGGTTCTCCCCCAGGGGCGCGTGGTTGGGATCCTCCGGGTTGTCTTCGACAACGGTTAATACCGTGGTGCGGTTCACAAAGCGCGATATGTCGTCGATGTGCCCGTCGGTGTCGTCTCCCTCGATCCCGTCGCCCAGCCACAGGATGTTTCGAACTCCGAGGTAATCCCGCAGTTTTTGCTCGATGGCAGTCTGCGAAAGACCCGGGTTCCGGTTGGGGTTGAGCAGGCAGCTGGTGGTGGTCAAAAGCGTCCCGCTGCCATTCACCTCGATGGAGCCTCCCTCCAAAATAATACCCGGCGCATACACCGGAAGTCCCAGAAGTTGGGCGATCCGGGTCGGCACCTGATCGTCCAAATCATGCGGCGGATATTTGCCGCCCCACGCGTTGTAATCCCAATCCACCACGACTTGTTCCGCGCCGGAATTTCCGGGGTTGAGGAAGATGGGGCCATGATCGCGGCACCACGGTTCGTAGGCGGGGTGCGGGTAAAAACGCACGTGTCCGTCACGCGCCCCGGCGCGCTGCAACTGGCGGCGCACTTCCGCCTCATGCGCGGCGTCCCACACGTTAATGCAAACGGGCTCGGAATCCGCGAGCGCATCGACCATGCGCGCAAAGGCAGGCATCACGCGCTCGTATGCGTCCGGAAAAGAGATTCCCTCCGGACGCGGCCACGAGAGCCACGTGGCGGCGTGCGGTTCCCATTCCGCCGGCATTCGGTATCCGAGGGACGCGGGGACGGGATGCGATGCATCGCGTTGCTCAAACATTGCGATCCTCCAAAAAGCGCTGTTCCAGACCGGCATACGCGTCGATGCGACGGTCGCGGAAGAACGGCCAGTGGGTGCGCTGCACGTCCAACGCATCGAGGTCCAGTTCCTGAACGAGAATCTGCTCCTGCTCCGGAGACGCCTTTTGCAGGATCTGCCCGGAGGGATCGGCGATAAAACTCTGTCCCCAGAATTGCAGGCCCGGCCCCCCGTCCGGCGCCTCGTGGCCGACGCGGTTGGGCACGGCGACGTAGCATCCGTTCGCGATAGCGTGCCCCCGCTGGATGGTCTCCCACGCCGCATGTTGCCGCTCGCCGTACTGCGCCTTCTCGGCGGGATGCCACCCGATGGCGGTCGGATAAAAAAGGATCTGAGCCCCGTGCAACGCGGTCAACCGCGCGGCCTCCGGGTACCATTGGTCCCAGCAGATGCAGACACCAATTTTGGCGTACTTGGTTTGCCACGCCCGGAAGCCGAGATCGCCGGGGGTGAAATAAAATTTTTCATAGAAGAGCGGGTCGTCCGGGATATGCATCTTCCGGTACTTTCCGAGGTAGCGGCCGTCCGCATCGAGGACCGCGGCCGTGTTGTGGTACAGGCCCGCAGAGCGCCGCTCAAAAAGCGATGCCACGATGACAACCTCCAACTCGGCCGCCACAGCGCCGAGCACCTCGGTGGACGGCCCGGGGATGGCCTCCGCGAGAGCGAAATACCTGTGGTCTTCAATCTGGCAGAAGTACTGGGACGTAAAAAGCTCCTGCAGGCAGATGATCTGGGCGCCCTGCGCGGCTGCCCTGCGAATCCATTCCACAGCCTTGGCCAGATTGTCCTGCGGACTGGCGCCGCACGTGGTTTGAATCAGGCCGATTCGGACTTTTTTAGGGTGGTGTGACATACAAAAAATGCGGGAACTTTGAACGAAACGAGAGGGACGCTCCGGGGAGCGGCTTTTCCATTATGCAAAAGCCCGCCGCTTGCACACGACGGGCCCGCAACAATCGCATGAAAACAGCGGTTTTTCCGCCGCTGCACGCCGGGACGCAACGCGCCTAGGGCTTCTTCTCGGAGGCTCCTTCTGGAGCAGGCACCAGCGTGATGCTTTCAATCACGACTTTCTCCGCCGGCCGGCTGACTTCGCCACGGTTGGGGACCACCGGCGTTTCACC
>JBILWF010000284.1:0-4653 GCA_044370075.1 Chthoniobacteraceae bacterium
AGTCGCAGAAGGGAGGGGAAGGGTCGCGTGCCGGGGTGCTGTCGTTTGAGGTGGATGCGCTGCGTCCGGGAGCGAAGGACGCGACGGTGTGGGATGGTTTTGCGCTGGGCGGGGAAACTGGGGCGAGGGGTGTGCCGGAGGTGTTGCGCGGGGAGTACGGCGAGCAGGGCGACGGGGAGCGTCCCTCGATAGTGCTGCGGTGGAATGCGGTGCAGACTTCGGGGGCGGCTGGATTTGCGGAGCTGTCGCAGGTGCTCGCGTGGCTCACCGGCCGCAGCGGGGAGTAGGCGCGGGGTGCCTCTGTGGTGTGTCCGTCCGGCAAAAGTACTTTGTTTGAGGCGCCCCTTGGTTGGACGGAGACACCGTCCGGGGAACCTTGAAAAACTCTCGGAAACAGGAGATTACTTCAGATGGTCCCGCTTTTAATACCCCCCTCGCGGGATCTCGCACCGCTCGACAACCTCATGTCATCTACCTTTTGAACCTCCCCCTCGAAGGCACCCACTCCAAACTCCAGCAGAGCACGGTCCCCGTTGACTCGCAGGTCTTCGGCTCCAGCCCGCGGCCTCGTTTGATTATCGAACATGAGAGCCGCGACGGCACCTTCGCGTGTTCACCGAACCCGATGGCACCACCCGTTCGGGAGGGCCTGCCTCTGAGCTCTTTGCTTTTCCACGGAACCGGGAGGAGTCATAGTCTTTCAGGTCACCCCATGACGCGGCTGCTTCTTTTCTGGCTCTTTTTGTCCCCGATCGCCTTCGCTTTTGAGGGAAAAGTGCGCCCGCTTCTGGAGACGTACTGTGTGGATTGCCATGGTGCGGACACCCAGAAGGGCAAACTCCGGCTCGACCGAGCGATCAACCTCGAGACTTGGACCAAAGTACACGACCGGATTGAGTCGGGAGAAATGCCGCCCAAAAAGGCGGATTACCCTTCGGCCGCGGAACGGGAGAATGTCCTCCGCATTTTACGCAAAAACCTGCATGCTGCTTCTTTGGAAAAGCAGCGCGTGGAGGGGCGGTCTCCGCTGCGGCGCCTGAACACCACTCAGTACGAAAACACGATCCGGCGGTTGGTGGGGACTTCGGTGAAAGTGCGTGAGTTGCTGCCAGAGGACAACAGTGCCGGTGGTTTCGACAACGTCGGGACGGCGCTCGATCTCTCGGCGACCCATCTGCTGAAGTATCAGGAGGCGGCCGAACAGGCCATTTTGTCGGCGCTTCCAAAGCACCCTCATCTGCCCGTTCACGAGCGACGCACAGGGCGCGAAATCTCGCAAAAAGGAGGCAATTTCCAGCAGACGCTCTCCCGGAGCTGTTTTCTCAAAAATGACTCGCTCGTGGTCTATAGCACCCTTCCGCGCTACGGACTGGTATGCACCCCGCCGGTGTTGGGAGCAGGACGCTATAAAGTCCGCATGTCGGCAAGTGCGGTGGGGGCTGAATACGCGCCCGTGCCGGTCGCCTTGTGCACCATCGACCGGGGGCGGGAACCGCCCGTGGTTCACGAAACCATCGATCTCCCGCCCGGCGAACTGCGTTTGGTGGAAGCGGATATTTACCTCGATGCAGGAGAGTCTTTCGTCGTGCAGTTTCAGAGCCAGTGGGACATCCGGCCCACAAAAAAAACCATCGAGGAATACACGGGTCCCGGGTTCCAGATAGACTGGCTCGAAATCGAGGGACCCGTTGATCCGTTTCCTTCAGACGCCTACCGGCAGCTCTTCGGAAATGCCGAGTTGATGCCACGTTCCGTCGCGAAAGCCATCGTGGAAGGCCGCAAACCCCAAGACTGGAGCAAACGGAACAACATTTACCAGTGGCTGAATGATCCCCTGGAACCGGTGAGCGCATCCCCGAAATCCGAGGCGGAGCAACTCCTTCGCCGCTTCATCGCACGCGCCTTCCGCCGTCCGGTTGACGAGGAAAGGCTGCGCCAGTTTGTAGATCCCGTACTTGCGAAATTGGGCGCGGGGGAAAGTTTTCTGAATGCCCTGATCTTCGGATATAAGAAAGTACTCACCGCGCCCGAATTTTTGTTCCTGATCGAAGCTCCGGGGCCGCTGGACCGGTATGCACTGGCCAACCGGCTGGCCTATTTTCTCACGTCCCAGCCCCCGGATGACGAATTGCTGGCAGCGGAACTGACCGACTCAAAGCACTTGCGCCACCACACCGAGCGCCTGCTGCAATCGCCGGCCTCCGAAGGGTTGATCCGCGATTTTACGGGCCAGTGGTTGGAGCTTCGCAAAATGGATGCCACCATTCCGGACCCACACTTGTACGGGGATTTCGACGGGACCCTCCTGTGGTCCATGCCCCGGGAGACGCACCGTTTTTTTGGGACAATCCTGAGGGAAAACCGGAGCGTTTTAGAGTTTGTCGACTCCGACTGGACGGTGGTTAACCGCCGCCTCGCAGCCCATTACGGTATTCTCGAGGCATTCGCTCAGGGAAGCCCCCTGCCCGAACCGAACCCGGCAGTGCCGTGTACGATCCCGGCCTCGGAATTTCGCCGGGTGGTTCTTCCGGTTGATGCCCGAAGGGGCGGCGTCCTGACTCAAGGGAGCGTACTGAAGGTGACCGCGGACGGTACCACCACCTCGCCGGTATTGCGCGGGAAATGGGTGCTCGAACGCATAGTAGGGAGGCCCAGCCACCCGCCACCGCCGGACGTGCCTGCCATTGAACCGGACATTCGCGGTGCGACGACAATCCGTCAGCAACTCGACAAACACCGCAGCATTGATTCATGCAACGTCTGCCACCAGCACATCGATCCCCCGGGCTTCGCTCTGGAAACATTCGATCCGATTGGCGGTTACCGCGAGTTTTACCGCGCTTCGGCCCGCACCAAGGCGGGTATCGTGCAGATTCCGGGATACACCGGGCGCGCCTTCTACCGGGGCCCCGATGTCGAAAAAGGCGGCATCACTCACGATGGCAAATCCTTTGATGACATCACCGGCTACAAACGCATCCTGCTGGAAGATCCCGATCAAATCACCCGAAACATCGTGCGAAAGCTGCTCACCTACGCCACAGGCGCCGAACCGGAGTTTGCCGACCGCGAGGTCATCGAAGACATCGTCAAGCGTTCGGAGGCCGCCCAGCGCGGACTCCGTGAACTGGTCCACGAGATTGTGCAAAGCCGCTCCTTCCGAAACAAGTAACCCTCTTTTTCCACCATGCCTCGTCACGCAATCGATCGCCGCACCTTTCTCCGCACCTCGGGAGTTGCCCTCGGGTTGCCGTTGCTGGATGCCATGTTGCCGCAGCACTGCCCGGCGGAAAAGTCCGTGCCTGAGGCACCCAAGCGGCTTTTGTTGGTGGGGCGACCGCTGGGGATGCATGCGCCCCATTTCTTTCCCGCAGAGTCCGGTACGCAGTACACGCCGAGCCGCTACCTGAAACTTCTTCAGAACCAGCGGGAGCGCTTCACGGTATTCTCCGGGTTGTCCCATCGCTACAATGCGGGGCACTACGCCGAGGTGGGACTTTTCACCGGAGTGCATCCCGATTTCATCCGCCCCAACGATATCAAGAATGGGATTTCTCTGGATCAGGAAGTGGCCTCGCATTGGATCGGCAAAACGCGTTTTAACTCCCTGGTGCTGGGCGGGGGCAGCGCAGCGTGGAATCGGCGCGGAGTCCGCCTCCCCTCGGAAACGCGCGTTGCAACAGTGTTTCGCCAACTTTTTCTGGAGGGCACCGCGGAAGAGACGGCCCGGGAAATGCGCCGCATTCAGGATGGGCGAAGTATTTTGGACGGCCTGCGTGATCAGTTGAGCCGGCTGAACGCACAGTTGGGGAGCTTAGACCGGGACCGGATCGATTTGTACGTGTCCTCAGTCCGCGAGGCGGAGCAACGCCTTCAACAGGACGAAGCCTGGCAGTTGACCCCAAAGCCGCACGTCGATGCGCGTCCACCGCAGGACCTCAACCATGCCCAGATGCTCGACCGCTGCCGGCAATGGTTTGACCTCGTTCACCTGGCGTTTCGCACCGATAGCACGCGGGTAATTTCGCTTTGGCTGGGATCGCAGGACAAACCGGACATCCCGGGAGTGACCATCGGCCACCACGATGCCTCGCACCATGGTCAGGATCCCGCGAAACTCGAACAGCTTGCCCTAATTGAGGAGGCGGAAGTACGCGTTTTCGGGGAGTTTTTGGAGAAGTTGAGCGCCGCTCCCGAAGGGGATGGAACGCTTCTGGACCGCTCGACGATTCTGTACACGAGCAACCTTGGAAACGCATCCAACCACGACAATATGAACCTCCCGGTGATTCTGGCGGGAGGATCCTATCGCCACGCGGGCCACGTCGCTCACGACCGCCAAAACAACACCCCCATGGCGAACTTGTTCGTCCGTATTCTTCAGCAATTGGACATCTCCACGGACAAGTTCGGCGCCAGTTCGGGAGTACTCGGCGCAGTCTAACCTCAAAGCAACCATGCTCCGCCGTTTCCTCCTCCTTACTTCGAGTCTTCTCGTCTCCGGCACGATGCATGCAACCGACGTGTACGTGGTCGCGGGACAATCCAACGGCTGGCGCCTGAGCCAACTTTCCCAGGGGCCCGAAACCGGCGAACCCGCCGTCCACTACTTCGGCATGGAATGCGTCTCAGAGCCGGATTCGTCGGTGATGA
>JBILWF010000675.1:0-4649 GCA_044370075.1 Chthoniobacteraceae bacterium
CGACGGGCACACCCCGCAGAATTATTCGCTGTATACTAATCCTCCACTCGATGATCCGCACGGATGGGGTATGGCGGTGGACCTGAATACATGCATTGGATGCGCTGCATGCATGGTTGCCTGCCAGTCCGAGAACAACATTCCAATCGTTGGCAAGGAGCAGGTTATCAACGGTCGGGAAATGCACTGGATGCGCACAGACCGCTATTTTGCAAGCGAAGGTGGGGATGTGGATGAACCGGAAATGGTCAGCCAACCGATGATGTGTCAGCAGTGCGAGAACGCACCGTGTGAGACTGTCTGCCCGGTGAATGCGACGGTTCATTCTGAGGATGGTCTGAATACGATGGCGTACAACCGGTGTATTGGCACTCGGTATTGTGCCAACAACTGTCCGTTCAAGGTTCGGCGGTTTAATTTCTTTGATTATAACCAGCGTTCCATTACGAGCCTTTACAAGTGGAATTTGCTTACGGAGAAGGGAACTCCTGAGACAATTCAAATGCAGAAGAATCCTAACGTCACCGTTCGCATGCGCGGGGTGATGGAAAAATGCACGTTCTGCGTGCAGCGGATTCAGGAGGCGAAAATTGCGGCAAAGGTTCTCGTGGCTGACAGTGGAAAACCGGCAATCGTTCCGGCGGACGCGTTTACCACGGCGTGCGCCCAGGCGTGCCCGACGGAGGCCATTGTGTTCGGCGACCTCAAGAACAAGAAGAGTCGCATCCACAAAATCCGCGAAGAACAGCGGGGTTATCGTTTGTTGGAATACCTTAACACGCAGAATCGCGTATGGTATCTGGCACGGATCCGTAATCCGAATCCTAAAATGCCGGATGCCTCGCGCGCCGGTTCGGCCTCGCGTGATTTGCATGCGCATCACGGGAGCGACCACGGGCATGGCGGTCATGAGAAATCTTCAAAAGGAGGCCAACACTAATGGCTAAATCATCTGTCACTCTCGATACGCCGAAGGAACTGCAGCGCGTTCCTCTGGTGGCGAACGAACGGAGTTTGTCATGGATCACCGACAAGGTCTCCAACATTGTGGAGGCCCCGACTCCTAGATGGTGGTTTTTGGCGCTTTGTATTACAGGACCCATTGCTCTGATGGGACTTGCCTGCATTGTTTACCAGATCTCCAACGGTGTAGGTACTTGGGGGGAAAATCATCCGAATGGTTGGGGATGGGACATCACAAACTTCGTGTTTTGGATTGGCATCGGACACGCAGGAACCCTGATTTCCGCCATTCTTTTCCTGACCCGGCAAAAGTGGCGGACATCCATCAACCGCGCCGCCGAGGCGATGACCTTATTCGCGGTAATGTGCGCCGGAATTTTTCCGGCGATTCACGTGGGTCGCTTCTGGAACGCTTACTTTCTGGCTCCGATACCGAATGCGAACGGGATCTGGCCGAATTTCCGTTCTCCGCTGTTGTGGGACGTATTCGCGGTTTCTACGTACTTTTCTGTTTCCGTGCTTTTCTGGTACGTGGGATTGATACCCGACTTGGCTACGTTGCGTGACCGAGCCAGATCCCGGATTGCGCGTTTTATATACGGTGTATTTGCCCTCGGGTGGCGCGGCGCGAACCGGCACTGGCGGCATTATGAAATGGCCTACCTTTTGCTCGCTGGTCTCTCCACGCCCTTGGTGCTCTCCGTGCACTCGATCGTATCCTTCGACTTCGCCACGTCGATTCTGCCCGGCTGGCACACGACGATCTTCCCGCCCTACTTCGTTGCCGGTGCGATTTTCGGCGGTTTCGCGATGGTGCTTACCATCATGTTGCCGGCAGCCCGCATTTTTCCGCAGATCAACGACCTAATCACCCGCCAGCATGTGGACAAGATGGCGAAGATCATCCTCCTGACAGGCTCGATTGTGGGTTACGCGTACTTAATGGAGTTGTTCATTGCTTGGTACAGCAACAACAAGTTCGAGGGCTTTACGTTCTTTACGGCGCGGGCTGCTGCCGATGGCAAGGGGTGGTACCAGTGGGCGTACTGGGCGATGATGTTCTGCAATGTTATTTCCCCGCAGATATTTTGGTTTAAGAGTATGCGGAATAATTACATCGTCGTATTCATAATTTGCCAGTTTGTGAATATCGGGATGTGGTTTGAGCGGTTCGTGATCATCATTACGTCCCTGGCTCAGGACTATCTCCCCTCCAGCTGGGGGCATTATTCCCCTTCAACTACCGAAATACTCACTTTCATCGGTACGTTCGGAATCTTTCTTTCCTTGTTCCTTTTGTTCATGCGCTTCCTGCCAATGATCGCTATTTCCGAGGTGAAGTTGGTCACACCGGAGGCTGATCCGCATCACGGTCACTCCAAACACTAGAAATTTACCATGTCTGATCATCGCAAGGTGTACGGCCTGGGGGCCGAATTCGACAGCGCCGCCGACCTGATGCATGCGGCAGAGGTCGTGCGGGATGAGGGTTTTTCCCGGTGGGATGTTTTTTCTCCATTCCCTATTCACGGCATGGATAAATCCATGGGACTCGGGAAGTCCTGGTTGAGTGCCGCGGTTTTTTGTGGGGGTTTGACCGGTGCGCTGACCGGGGTGGTGCTGACCTGCTTTCCGTCGTTCATTTTGTACCCCATGATTGTTCATGGAAAGCCTGTGAATTGGGCGACGGTGCCGGCCTTCTTTCCGATTATTTTTGAGCTGACGGTTTTGCTTTCCGCTTTTACGGCCGTCGGAACCATGCTGGTTCTGAACCAACTGCCCAAATGGTATCACCCGGTCTTCAACTGGGACCGCTTCAAAAAGGTAACCGATGACGGCTTTTTCCTGGTGATCGAATCTCGGGATCCCAAATTCACGGAGTCTCGGGTTAAATCTTTGCTGGAGGGTGTTGGCGCGAAGAATCTGACTCTTATCCACGATTAACCATGATCCGTGCCTTCTTCATATTTTTCGTGGTCGCGGCGGCTGCTGTGGTCTCCGTGGCGGGATTCCGAGGGGATAAATTCACCCTTCCGCCGATTCAGATCGTGCCGGACATGAAGCACCAACCCAAGGTGATCACGCAGCATCCGAGCCGTTTTTTTGTGGATGGTCGCGCGGATCATCCCCCCGTTGCCGGCACGGTTCCGGTGGGATACAGCCTCCCGAAGCGGTACTTTCAGTCCGGAGCGAACAATCGGAGCGCGGATTCGGGATTCACCGGCCAATTGACCTACCGCGACACGGGTTTGACAGGGGAGTTTTACGGAGAGGGCATCCCTGAGACCGTGAACGCTGCATTCCTTGCCCGGGGGCGTGAGCGGTATGAAATTCATTGCGCGGTCTGTCACGGGCGGACGGGCGAGGGGAATGGAATTGCCAAGTCCTTTGGTCTGGCGACGGTTGCTTCGCTTCAGGACGACCGGATCAAGGCCCAGCCAGACGGTCAGATTTATTCAACCATCGTGAATGGCAAGGGGACGATGGGAGCTTACGGACCGAATATTTCCGTGAGCGATCGCTGGGCGATCGTTTCATATGTGAGAGCACTTCACAAAAGTCAGGGAGTGAAGGCCTCGGAACTGGATCCTGAGACGCAAGCCCAATTAAACGCCAAGTAATGAGTCACTCATCGGACACCCATCAAATAAGTGCCGAACGGCTGGATGAAGGCATCGCTCGAAAGTATTCTTCTTTGAGTTTTGCGGTTTCGTTAGTCGGTTTGGTGATCAGTGCCATCGGGCTTTTCTTAAACCGGGAGCAGTTTGCGTTTTCCTGGCTTTTCGGGTGCATGTTTGTTTTCACGCTCTGCCTCGGCGGATTATTTTGGACAATTTTGCATAATGCCACGGACTCAGAGTGGGGCGTGCTCGTGCGGCGCCAGATGGAAAATATAGCCAGTCTGATTCCGGTCCTCGGAGTGTTTTTCCTCCCGCTGATTTTGCTTTGTGCTCCCCTTCTGTGGAAGTGGTGGGACATGGCCCCCGGTCAGGATCCTTTGTTGGACGCGAAAGCAGGCTTTCTTAACCATCAGTTTTTTTGGTTCCGCTTCATCGCGTATTTTGTTGCCCTGGGTGGGGTCGCCACCGCACTGCGCCGCGCCTCCGTGGCTCAGGACGAGGATGGATCTGCAAAGCACACCTATTTTCTTCGGAAAATGGCAATTGGCGGTCTGCCTGTTTTCGCCGTGTGCCTGACCTTCGCGGCGGTCGATTGGTTGATGGGGTTGGACTACCACTGGTTTTCTACGATGTGGGGGGTGTACATCTTCGCGGGGGCGGCGGGAAGTTCAATGGCCCTTCTGGTGCTCGTCATCACGGCACTAAAGAGGGCGGGTTATCTTCGCGCGGTAAACATGGAGCATTACCACATCATGGGTAAGTTCATGCTGGCATTCACTGTTTTCTGGGCCTACATCGCGTACTCACAGTACATGCTGATCTGGTATGCCAACATGCCGGAAGAGACCATTTACTTCAAAATCCGGAACACGGAGGGTTGGCATACACTGACCAGTATATTGGTTGTTGGCCGGTTCTTTATTCCTTTTCCTTTGCTGCTGTTTCAGGGATCGAAAAAGAACCCGAAGATTTTGTGCGCCATCGCAGGATGGATGATCGGGATGCAGCTTCTAGATCATTATATCATCGTGCTTCCTTCGCTGCATCAGACGGGGTTGTCATTCA
>JBILWF010000286.1:0-4647 GCA_044370075.1 Chthoniobacteraceae bacterium
TTGAGGGCCGGAGGCAAACTCCGCATCCAAAAGGGTCGTATTGACGTAGAGGCTGAGCGAACCGAAGTCCGAAAGGCGTCCAGTCGCTTGTTTGTCTCCGACGCCGCGGGCTTGGAGGTGATCAAACAAGCCCAGAAAATCGATTTCGCCTGCCATTTCCAACCCGAGGTGCTGCGCCCGCCCCACGTTCTGGAAGGTGTTGCCCACCTGTCCGATCTGGTTGTCGAAATCCAAAAGGAAGCCGCTCACATCCCAGTAGAGCCATTTCTGAGGACGGCCCTTGATTCCCACCTCGTACTGCCACGCACTGCTTTCGTCCAGTGCATTGGGCATCACCGCGTTCGGCCCCGTGGGAACGGCCTGCGTCCAGATTTTCGGGCGGTAGGACTGCGAGACGTTTGCATAAATCTCCTGCTTGGGCGCGAACTCGAAGTCAGTTCCAACGCCAAACAGGGGAACCAAAACCCGGTTTGAGGCATCGAGAAGAGGGTTTGGCGGCGTCCTAGCCTGCTTCCCTTTATTGACGTTCTCACGAACACCCTGCCACGCGTTTTCGAGACGGAAACCCGGGGTGAGCGAAAAGCGTCCCCACGAAAAGCGGTTCTCCACAAACACCGGCAGGTAAGTCACCTCGCGATCGGAGTCGTTGTTGATGTTACCCGATGTCGAAAAACTCTTCAGCGGTGAAACCGTCCTGTACCACTGGAACCCTCCGGTAAAGGTGTTTTTACCGCCCCAAAAAGCCTCATAATCGTGCCTCCACCGCTGCTCGAACCCAATGGTGAAAAACTTCTGATCCTCGGTCAGGAAGGTACCCAAAACAGGGGGACGCGTTCCAAAGCCCCCCCCTTCCTGCCGCCTCGACCACCGACGGTAGGATGTTCCCCAAACCGAGCTCACCATCTTGGTGTCCTCCGAAAAATCCCGCTCCCACTGCAGGCTGATCGCGTACCGCTCGAGCTTGAAGCGGTCGTTCGGACGGGAGGTGAAGCGCCGGTTGGAGCGCATGTCGGAGAGTTTAAGCCCGCCGGGTTCGCCGTGCTCCTCCTCGTAACCGTCCACGGTCAAAATCCAGCGGCTGTCGGTTTGTCCATCGAGAACCAGTTTCACCAGACCGGCGTTGAGGCGCACATCGCTGTTGCTCTGCCGGAACCCCTCCGTCTGCCGGTGGTTGAAGTACCCGTAATACCCAAGCCGGCCACTGGTACCGTCCACGTAACTGAAGGTCGAATAGTACCGGTTACTGCCAAACGTGTGCCCGGAGCCAAACCCGAAAGCCCGGTCTTTGCTCGGACGGTTTGTCACGTAGTTCAAGGCCCCCCCGGGCTGCGGGCCGTATAAAAGGGAGGCACCTCCGCGTAAAAACTCAATGCGGTCCACGGTGTCCAGAGGGGGCGTGTAGTAGGCCTCCGGGTACCCGAACTGGTCCGCGTGAATAGGGATGCCGTCGCGGAGGACCTGAGTGAACTGCGCACGGGAGGGATTGAGTCCCCGGTAGCCGATGCTCACCAACGGCGTGCTTTCCTCGCTTAGATACAAGCCGGGCGTTTTCGCAAGGGCCTGCCGGTAATTGTTGTTGGTGATCGCCGGAAGCGCATCCAAATCAATCACCGAGGTTTTTTTTCCCGCATAAATCTGAGTTCCGGCCACCTCCGGCAAAAAGGGCTCCTGCACCAGGGAGTCCCGTTCAGACTCAACCACCACTGTGTCCAAGGTGAAGCCTGCGGGTGCGGCCTCGGCCGCGCACAACGTCCCCGCGGGGGACAGTGCCGCCGCAATCCCAAGGACAGCGGCACGGAGCGCCAGCCGGCGAAAGCTGGGGGAGGAGGGACGGAGAAGAAGCATGCGAGCAAGCTTAATGCGACTGGGTCTCAATTGCAACAACAACTGAGACTGAGTCTCAGTAGCTGGAGGCGCGCCACACCAGACGCCCTTTTTCTTCCCTCCCAAAACCGCGCGGCCCTCCCGCTCTAAACCGCTTCCCCGGAACGCACCGCGTTGCACAAAACCAACGCCGCCATCCGCACCGCCAACCCGTTAGTCACCTGCTCCAAAATCACGCTCCGAGCGCTGTCAGCCACCTCGCTGTCAATCTCCACCCCCCGGTTGATCGGCCCCGGGTGCATGACAAGGCAGTCGGGTCGCAGTTTGCGCGCGCGCTGTTTGGTCAGTCCGAAGAGGGCCGTGTATTCGCCGATGCTCGGAAAATACTCCTTGCGCTGCCTCTCGTGCTGAATCCGAAGCAGGTTAATGACGTCCAAATGGGGCAGCAGCGAGTCAAGGTCGTGGCTCACTTCCACGCCCAGTTTTTCGAACTCACGGGGAACCAGGGTACTCGGGCCTACGAGCGTCACGCGAGCTCCGAGCTGTTTGAGGGCAAAAATGTTGGAGCGCGCGACCCGGGAAAAAAGGATGTCCCCGATGATTCCCACGTGCACCCCCTCGAGGGTACCCTTGTGCAGGCGGATGGTGAACACGTCCAGCAGCGCCTGTGTAGGATGCTCGTGTGCACCATCGCCTGCGTTGATCACGCAGGAGTCGAGCCGCTCGGCCAGGAACTGAGCCGCCCCCGCGGAGCTGTGCCGGAGTACAATTACGTCGGCATGAAGCGCTTCAAGGTTTTTTGCGGTGTCCTTGAGAGTCTCGCCCTTGGAAAGACTGGAGGTGGACGCGTTCATGTTAATCACGTCGGCGCTGAGTCGCGCTGCGGCCAGCTCAAAAGAGACGCGCGTCCGGGTGCTGGGTTCGACAAAAAAATTTACCAGCGTCTTGCCCCGGAGGGCAGGAACTTTCTTGATATGCTTTGTGCCCAGAGCCTTGAAGCTCATCGCTGTTTCCAAGAGGACCTCCAGCTCCTCCCGTGAGATGCCCTGCAGTCCGACGAGATCTTTCCGGGTCCAGGTTGCTTTAACGCGTTTGCCCACCGCATCGGGCAGAACGGAGAGGGTTTCAGAGGCGTGCATTCCTGCTTCTATGGCGGAAGCAAGCACGGTTGATCAATCGCGCACATCACCGAAAGCGCGAAAAGAACGCGGAATGCGGAGCCCGCCAAGGGACGTACCCTTAATCCGCCTGTTTGGCGTCCTGTCGTTGGGCGCGCCAGGAGGAACGGTGGCGGATGATCCAGTCCAAAAGGGCTTTCTCAAAACCGATGTCATGTCCAGCCTTCTCGCTTTCGATCCACTTGTGACGCAAAATCTCCTCACGCTCGGCCAAAAACTCGCGGTAGAGGAGGGAGTCCTTGGCCGATTCCGCGGCGCAGGAAACGCTGGTTACTGGGGTGCTTGCCATGACTGGTGGGGATTGGGCTGTAGCGTAGCACGGGGCCTAGGACTTTTCCAGCGCGCGCCTCAAGGTTTTGCCTATTTCCAAAAATGCCTTCGCCGGGGCCGACTCCGGT
Source organism: Chthoniobacteraceae bacterium (assembly GCA_044370075.1). GTDB lineage: Bacteria > Verrucomicrobiota > Verrucomicrobiia > Chthoniobacterales > Chthoniobacteraceae > Chth-196. Next base: position 3,401 of record JBILWF010000286.1, read on the forward strand.
TCCGCAGCCGCAACAGGCAAACCGCGATCCCCGCACTCGCGCGTGCGCAGCTCAATCGGAATCTGCGCCAGAAGCGGAACGCCGAGGCGGTCCGCCTCCGCGCGTCCACCGCCCTCGCCGAAAATATCGTACCGCTTGCCATCGGAGGGACAGAGGAAGTAGCTCATGTTTTCGACGATGCCGAGGACGGGCACGTTCACCTTCTGAAACATGGAGGCCGCCTTGCGGGCGTCAATGAGCGCCACCTCCTGCGGCGTGGTCACGATCACCGCGCCGGCAAGACCCACGGTCTGTACAATCGTAAGCTGGATGTCCCCCGTTCCCGGAGGCAAATCCAGAATGAGGTAGTCGAGTTCCCCCCAATCCACCTGGCGCAAAAACTGCTGCGTGTACTTTGTGACCATGGGCCCACGGAGCACGGCCGGAGCGCCATCATCCAGAAGAAACCCCATGCTCATGAGCCGCAATCCATGCTTTTCGACGGGCAGGATGCGCCCCGTTTGGGAATCGGCAAAGGGGCGTTCCTGGGTGCCGAACATCAGCGCGATGCTGGGACCGTACAGGTCGCAGTCGCACAAGCCCACGGAGGCCCCTGTCTGTTCGAGAGCCACGGCGAGATTGGCGGCCACCGTGCTTTTGCCCACGCCGCCCTTGCCGCTCGCAATGGCAATGACGTTTTTGACCCCGTCGATCGCCGCAGCCATCGACACGGGAGTTGTCTGCGCCGGCGCATGGATATCAATGCGCACGACAGCCCGCTCCACGCCCGGCAAACTGCCCACCGCCTTTTCGGAGGCCGCCTTGATTTGCGCCGGAATACTCGCGTCAGCCGTGGTGAGGACCATCTGGACGGTGACCGTTGTGCCCTCCACCCGGATGTCCTTGACCAGACCGAAGGAAACAATGTCCCGGGAAAAGCCAGGGTAACGAATCTGCGAAAGACAGGCGCGAATATCAGACTCGGAGGGTGCGGACATAACACACGAAGCCTTCACTCAAACGCCCCCACTTCTCAACGCAAAATTCAGATTCTCTCCCGCACCGCCCGGAGACTCCGGTGACCGAAAAAAAATACCGGTCCCAGTGTACCCAAAATCAGACGCTCTTGAAGCCTGCTCAGGCCCGCGTCACGCACCTTCCGGAGTTTGCGCTTTCCCTCGGAGTGACCCGCAAGCAACACCCGCGCATCGAAGCCCGCTTTCAGGCTGGATTGCACCAAGACAATGAATGAAACAATCTGGGGTTTA
>JBILWF010000287.1:0-4634 GCA_044370075.1 Chthoniobacteraceae bacterium
GCGGGAAAAAAGGCCCGGGATTATTTGCAGAAAAAATGCCTCGAATTAAACAGAGAAGAAAATGAGGAAACAGCTCCTGAAGTAGCTGAAAAATTCAAATTCAAAACAGTAAATGATATCACCGAAATCCCGCAGGCGACAAGCGAGGATTTTCTACCCTGGGAGCTGATCCAAGAATTCTGCCAATCAAAGTTGGTTGAGTTTCAAAAAGAAGAGAGACACGTGCTTTTTCAAGAGCGCATGGCAGCCGTGGAGGCATTCAAAAAGCTTTCTGAGCAGATACCTGGTCAAACCGTCGAATGGTTCAAATCCGAATTAAGGATTTTCGCCCAGGAAAAAACACCAGAAGTCTGCTATGAAAAATACAAAAGATTTTCCGAGAAGATCTCGAAAGAGATTCGCGAGCTCTTCTATTGACGATTCAGGAAGTTTCCCCAATCCGCCCGCGCTCTTCCCACAACGATCTTCCCCCTCAAGGCCCCGCCCCCGAGCCGGAAACGCCCTCAAGGCTACCTCTAGAATGGGTACCGCCGTATCAAGTCCCGGAGCACGTCGGATGAGGGATCCGTTTTCCATGCCAAACACGCCTCCAGCCACGGGCGGCCATCCAGGGCCGGACACACCGCGGGAACAAAGCCCTCGAAAATTCCCGTCGCATTCCGAAGATAAAACTCCGCCCGATCCGGGGACTTGGCTCGGAGACTGATTGCCGCCTGTACGTGGCAAACCGCGCCCATAAAACGCAACACCGGAGGCGCCTCGCGCTGTAAAAGCGAGGTCGCCCGCGCGAAATCCTCGTCCGCCTCACGCAGCGCGCCGGAAGCGGCCAAGAGCGCGCCCCGGCACCGCAACGCGGACGCCAGAGGCCATGCCGCGTGCGCCACGTCGGGCGAAGGCAGATCCCAAGCAGCGAAACCCGCCTCAACCTCCCCGGACGTCAGCCAGCGCCGGTACGCCCCTAAAAAACGCACCCGATTCAGGTAGGCCTCACTGACCGCAGAAAACTTTTTGAGATGGCCCGCCAAAATATCCCGGGCCTCCGCCCAAGCCTTTTCGGCGCCCTCCGGATTCAAAAGCGCGTGCCAGCCGGCGATCTGGACCGCGTCCCTGCAAATCTCGCGCGGATCCTGAAGTTCCCGGGCATAGTGCAGAGCGCTCTGAAGCAAAGAAAGGCTCTCGTCCCCGCAAGGTTCCCCCGCAACCGCAGCATGGAGAAGCGCCTGCCCCCCCAGGACACCGCAGGCGACCATTTCCGCGCGCGTCTTGGAATCCGCATCCCCCTGCATTTGAGAACGGACCCAATGTAAGAGATCGCGCCCAATGTGCTCGGCCTCTTCCAGGTAACCGAGGTCCGTCAAACAGACCACCTGGTGGGCCGAAGCATCCACGAGTACTTGCGGGTTTTTGAGTTGGGAAGCGAGGCTCCGGGCCTCCCGCAGCAAAGCATCCGACTCCGGGGCGTTGCCCTGGTGGTTGGCAATGGCGCTTTGAAGCACAAGCGCCATCAAGTTGGCCTCCGTAAGTGCCGCACCCGGCGGCTGTGTCTCCAAGGCTTCCACAATCCAGCCAAGCCGCTGGTGGGCCTGCTCCAGGCGCACCCGGCCCCCGCGGATTTCCTCGCCCAGCACGCGCAGTGCGTCCAAGAGCCCGCGCGCGGAAAGAAAACCCGGTTTGGCCACACCCAGCGCGGAGCGCACATGCGCCGGCAGTTCCCCCACGGGTACACCCTCCGGAAAAAGGCCCCCTTCAACGGCCGGAGACGGTACCAGACACACCGCTCCCATGCGACGCGCCAGCGCGGCCTTCGCACCAGCCCCGGACGGACGACAAATCAGGCCTGCAACCACCTCCCCGGAGGCCACCACCCCAAGCGGTAAAATCGCGGGCATCTCCCCCGAAAAACGCAGATGCGCCACCAACACGGGCAACCCCAGACTGCCCCCCTCCAAGCGATCCGCCTTCGCCCCCAGTTCCACATCCAAAACCAAGCCCAAATCGTGCCCCCGCTCGGCCTCCAAACGGCGAATCCCCTCGCTCCATTGCGGCACCGGCACCCCGCTCAAATCCGTCACCTTCCGGTCGGGAGTTTGTCCCGGTTGAAAACGGAACGGCAGCGGGATGGCCTCCCCGGGGTCGCTGCCCACGAGGGCGGGAATGAACCCGTCGGCGCGCAGAAACCGCGCAGCCCGGCGGGCAAAAACAGACCAGGCTTCATGGGCGAAAGACCCCGCCGGAAACGGGTTGCGGGGCAGCTCCAAAACACCGTCCGTCGCCATGCGAGACTCCCATTCCTCGCGCAAAGCGCCGTCCAGAGCGTTGCGCGCCCGCAGCAGAGAATCTCCGGGTTCTCCTGCGCGGTACAACCACAGACGGACCAGGATTTCCCCAGCCAAGGCAGCCCGCAAGGACACCGGGAGATCCTCCCGCAAAAAGAGTCCGCTCAGCTGTGCATCGGAAAAAGTCGCCGGCGCCTCCGGATCGGACGCCTCTTCCAACAATCCGGCAAAGGAACCCGCGGGTACGGGGGACGCCTTCACGTTCGCAGGGCAAAACGGCAGCACCTCGTCCCGCAACCGCACCACGACGCCCTGCAACAAATCCCGGGAGGCAACCTCCGCGCAGGCGCCCGAGAAACGCCCGATCGGCGCTCCCCAGGGCAAGAGCAATTCCGCTCCATCCCACCCGGAAGCTGGATCCCCGGCCGGCGTGTGCAGCACCAGGGTGGTCTGCGCCGCACCCACGCGGCAAAACAGACTCAACACCACGGAACGCTGCGGGCATTCAAAACGTACCACCTCCACGCGCCGTGAAACGGTTTCAGCTGCAAGCACGGCGGGGGCGGATACCGGCAGCGGAAATTCAATCACCCGGTCTTGAACTCCGGGGAGATCCTGCGCCAAAAGCGGCGCAAGCAGGTCCACCTCCTCGTCCTGATACGCAATGCGGGGATCGGTCTCCTTGAAAATGGGCAGCCCGACGCGGGTTTCCAAGGCCGCTTCGAGCGGAGCGCCCGTGGCCGCGTGTTTGAATACCGCCCACGCATCGGAGAGTTCCTCTTCCTCGAAAAAATCCACCACCCAGCTCCAGACCAACCGCTTGGTGGGAACGGTGCGGGCATTCCACGCACACAACACCTGCAGGGGCAGGGGCCGCCCGGGTAGGGCAAGTTCCCCCCCTGTGGCAGGTTCGGGAAGCGGCCCAAACGGGGCCACCAGCTTGACGCCCTCCTCCCAGTCAGCCAGCACGAGCACATACACCGGACGCTCCGCACCGGGAACAAGCCGGGAGGAAAGAAGACGCACCTCCCCGCGCCGGGCCTCGCGCGAATCGTAGGGACGCACCCAGGATTTTCCCAAGTGATCCACCCGGAGGAAACCCGAGGCGGGTACATCCGCGGCGGCGACGGATTCCGCCTCCGCGTGCTCCTGCGCGTGCGTCATCGCCACGCGGGCATTCAGCCAGCGGGCAAGACGGGCGCGCTGCGCATCGGAGGGAATTTTTTGAACCAAAGCGGGAAGTTTTCGTTTCATAACGTGGGAGCAGACGGTTGGGTGTCTGTACTCGAGAAGAGTGGCATCGCCCGTTTTTCCGATTTTCCCCAAATTTTTGCGGCATCCTGAAGAGCCTCCCCGGCAAAGAGCAGGAGCAGCCTGAGCGAGGGGGCAAACTCCGCTTCCGAGGCGCCGTCCGCGTACGCGAGAAAAGTCCGGCGGAGATCCGCCAGACCCTCGTTGCGAAACCGGTAAGCAGAATCCCGGCCGATGCCCGCCGTGGAAAGCACCAGCGGAGAATAAATGGGCAGACCCAGCGCTTCGGCCAGATGGATCATCCTGCGTTCAAAATTGAGCGTCTGAAAGGTCGCGTCCGCCTCCTGACGGGCGATCTCTTCAAACTCGCGGACTTCCACCTCGCTTCGGGGGTTCCAGTAGGCCGCTGGGATAAGATCCCCCTCGGTGACCATGGACTCCTCGGACACCCCCGAAATCTGCTTCGGTTCCTCGAGGGACCGTAAGAAAACCCCTTCTTTTTTGGGTTTGAGATCGCCCTCATTCCGAAAGTACGCGAACACCGCGGTGCGGATGCACCGGGCGGTCATTTTCTCCAGACTCACGGAGATTGCATCCGAAGCAGACATTTCGGCACTTTCAAAAAGCCAGTCCTTCCAAATCTTGCCGGTTTTGGCGGAAGACACGTGCATGTAACTTTCAAAAACGTGCCAGTAACCCGCGAGATCGCCGCCTTCTGCGGGCAGCGCCAAATCCGGAGCGTTGAGGTACTCCTGCCTTTTGCGGATCTGGTTTCGAACGATGGGGCCTCCGTATGCGGCCAGATCCTCACGGGCCTCCTCGGAGCAACTGCGGATGGCGCACTGTTCCTTCCATTCCACCCAGGACTCCAGACGGGTTCGATGAAAACTCATAACAAATTTTTGTTCCGCAAATACCCGCAGAGACTTTCCATTTCCTGCGTATCAAGCCGCGGTTTGTCGACGTTGACCGCCACACGGGAACGTTTCCACAAGGGACCCTCCCCCTGATCCGGATCTGCATCCGAAGCGGAGCGGGTCGCCTCCAAAACCTGAATCTTTGTGGGGCGCAGATTTGACCCGAAAGAGGTGGGGTATTCGGGATCAT
>JBILWF010000288.1:0-4618 GCA_044370075.1 Chthoniobacteraceae bacterium
TTACCCTTGGCGCATGCAGTCGCGGTTTTGAGGCCGGGACCCAAGGACCAACAGTGAGTTTTTTTGGGGACAATGCGCTTACGGAAATTCGGGGCGGGGAGCAAACAGGAAGCGGATGGGCCTTTCAAGGAAAAAACCGGCCCTTCCCGATGGTTCGCTCTCCCGGAGGACTAGAGGGTTTTGCAGAATTCTTCCAGACGGTCCAACCCTTTGTTGATGGTATCGAGGCCGGTCGCGTAGGAGAGCCGGATGGTGCGGTCGTCTCCGAAGGCGACGCCGGGAACCACGGCCACGTGGTGCTTGCTCAGGAGGCGTTCGGAAAAATTGGTCGAGTTGAGCCCCAGTTTGGAGATGTTCGCCAGCACGTAAAATGCGCCCTTGGGTGTCACGACGGAGACGCGCGGGATGGATTGAAGCCGCTGAACCATGTACTGCCGGCGCAGGTCGAATTCGGCCCGCATGTCCTCCACCGGACTCTGATCGCCCTTAAGTGCTGCCAGCGCGCCTTTTTGCGCGAACGAGCACGGGTTCGAGGTGGAGTGGCTCTGGATGGCATCGATGGCCCGGGCGACCGCCTCGGGGGCGGCAAGATAGCCCAAACGCCAGCCGGTCATGGCATAGGCCTTGGAGAAACCGTTCACGGTGATCGTCAAATCGTAAGCGGTCTTCGAGAGAGACGCGGTGGAGACATGCTCGGCTCCGTCGTAGGTGAGTTTCTCATAGATCTCATCCGAGAGAATGAAGATGTCTTCCCCGGAGGCAATGTCCACCAGCGCTTCGATTTCCTCCCGGGTGTAGACCGAGCCCGTGGGATTGCCCGGGGAATTCAGAATCACCATCTTGGTGCGGGGCGTCATCGCGTCCTGAAATTCCTCCGGAGTCATCTTCCAGTTGTTTTCTTCCTTGGTTTGGACAAACACCGGATCTGCTCCGGCGAGGCGGACCATTTCAGGGTAGGAGAGCCAGTATGGGGCGGGAATGATCACTTCGTCGCCCGCCTGGCAGGTCGCAAGGATCGCGTTGTAGCAGGAATGCTTGGCCCCGTTGGATACCACGATCTGGCTCGGCTTGTAGTCGATCTTGTTGTCCGCCTTGAGTTTGTCCGCAATCGCCTGGCGCAATTCCGGGATGCCGCTTGACGGGGTGTACTTGGTGAACCCGCCGTCGAGGGAGGCCATGGCAGCGGCCTTGATGTGTTCCGGGGTGTCGAAGTCTGGTTCCCCCGCGCCGAAACCGCAGACATCGATGCCTTCAGCCTTCATCGCTTTCGCCTTCGAATCGATGGAGAGGGTGAGCGAGGGGGTCAAAATGGTGGCGCGGTGGGCGAGTTCCATGGCAGTGGTGGTTTGGGGATTAAACTACGGTTTGGAAAGGTGGAAGGGGATTCAGTCCGATCCCCAAACGTCCCGTCGAGAAACCTCGGCGAACTCTATGTTCGGGGCAAATGGAAAGGGTCCGGGCATTCAAGGATTTTTGGCGTAATGAGCCTCCACGGTGTTGCGGAAGTTATTTTCCGCAATCTGAATGATTGCCATCTCGCGCTGGGCGTTTTCCGCCGAATCCGAAGCGTGAGCGGCGTTCACCATGATGGTTTGGCCGAATTCGCGACGGATCGATCCGGGGGGGGCCTTGGAGGGGTCAGTCGGCCCCAAAACCTCCCGGGTTTTGCGCACCGCATCCACCCCCTGGTACACCACCGCGATGCATTTTTCCGTTCCGGGCATGTTGCGCAATTCGGCGGGGCATTCGCTTGGCTTGCGGCCGGCCATGAATTTCACGATTTGCTCCCAGTTTTCGCGTCCGTTTATCGGGCCGAGGAGATCCCCGAGCTGCTTCTGGGTCTCCGGCGTCAGCGGGATGCCGAATTCCGACGACAGCACCTTGGTGGCCTGCTCGCCCGAGCGGTCCCGCAGCTTGTCCATGAGCACCTCCAGCACGGGGCCGTAAAACTGTTCGGCTTGCGCAACGCTCATGCGGTGCACCTTGAACGCCACAATGTAGAGGCCCGAGCGCGAAAAGACATCCAAAACCCCGCCAGGACGGGTGCTCGGAACGCGAAAGTTGTCGGGCTTGATCAGAACCAAGGTCTTTTCAACCTTCTGGCCGGCGGGATACGTGATGGCCGAATCCAGGACGCCCCCTTCCGAATCCGAGTGCTTCGCCCACAAGAGCAGGTCTGCCTTTGCCGCGGCCGGGTCCTGGGGGGCTATTACTGCGGGTTCGAAATACGTCACGTCGCCCTTGGCGTCGGTTACGAAGTCACCGAAGGTGTCCCGGATGGTGTCTCCCGTGGTGCTGTCGTGCAAAATATGCCCAACCGCGGCGCGGATTTTGGCAACCGCATTTTCCCCTTTGAAAAGTAGCATCAAAACGCGGGGCCGGCCGGTCTCGGAAGGTGTAAACTGGCTGAGCACATACTGCTTAAGCCTTTCCTGAACGCTCCTCTGAGCCTCCGCTTCCGCGGTGACCAGCCTTTCCGCGTACTCGCGAACCAGTTCGGCGGAGGGGGCAAACATGCGTGCCGCTACCAGATCGAGCGCCGTCCGGGAAATCAGGCGCGAAAGGATGCCGCCGGTCCGGGCTTTCCGGATGGAATAGGGGGTAACAAGTACGTATGAAAGTTCTTCTGCCATAACACCAAACATAAAATTGCCCGCGTCCAGCGGACCTCCGGCTGCGACCGAATGTCACTGAGTGCGGGCGGCTTGGGTCCACCTTTTACCCCCTTCTTGGAGGGCATTACGCGGGTCGGGAAACCTAGCGGATTACTCAAAACCCCGTCAACGATATATTGGCCTCGTGCCTCCGCCGCCTGTTGCCTCAAAAGTTTTGTAACCGGGGAGGGAAGCCGGACGCGCGGTAGGGACGAGCCGGAGCGGAATATCGCCTTTTCTGTGGCAAATCCTGTCAAAAAAACGGCAAATGGGGATTCTGCGCGGAATAATCACGCGATGTCCGCTCCCGGGTCCTCAAGACACTCTGATTTTCTGCGCCTGTTTACCGTGACCGAGCCGGCGCTGCGGGCTTTCGTGCGTTCGCTGCTCCCCACCCTCGAGGATACGCAGGATGTCATGCAGGAGATTGCGGTGGTTCTTTGGGAGAAGTTCGCCACGTATTCCACGACCGAGGATTTCCGGCGCTGGGCTTTTGGCGTGGCGAAATGGAAGGTGCTTTCCTGGCAGAGGGACAGGGGGCGGGACCGCCACGTGTTCGGATTGGAAACAACCGAGTTGCTCGCGCGGGATGCGGAGGGGGCAACGGACTCCCTCGAGATCCAGCGGGAGGCGTTGCGCGTATGTCTCCAGAAGCTGCGCCGGGGTCAAAGGGATCTCGTACAGCGCGCGTATGAGCCCGATGCGCGGATTGACCACCTTGCGGCCTCTTTGGGCATGACGGCCATGGCCCTGTACAAGAAACTGCACCGAATCCGGATGCTGCTCGTGGAATGCACCAGGCGCGTGAGTTCGCTTCAGGGAAAAGCGTTATGACGGACAATTCCCGCGAGGAATGGATTGAAGCGTATGTGCGGGGAGTGGCTTCCGCGGAAACCGTGCGCTGCCTTGAGGAAGCGCTGCGAGCGGATGCGGCTTTCCGGCGGCGCTTTTTGGAATATTTGAACGTGGACGCGGAATTGGCGGCATTCTCAGCGGCACATGCCTTGGAGCAGGGCGCGGAAAATAGCGCTCCCCGGGATGCCCCGGGGGCGGTTGGTTTTCCCCGCTGGATGGCGGTTGCCGCGGCGCTCGTTCTTGCGGGAATCGGGCTCCGCCTCTGGAACTCCGGGTTCGCGGCTCCCGCCTTCGCGACTGTCGAGGGTGCTGCGGGGCCGGAAATGAGGCCCGGCTCGGTGGTGCGGGGGGAGCGGTTGCACTTTGATCGCGGAAGCGTCGAGTTTCGTACCGCACGGGGTGCGCGGGTCGTGGTGGAGGCACCGGCGGAGATCCAGTTTGAGTCTGCGCAGCGCCTGCGGCTTTTCCGGGGAAAGATCGCAGCCGAGTGTCCCGAGTCGGCGCATGGATTTACGGTGGTTACTCCCGAGGGGCATGCCACGGATTTGGGAACGCGCTTTGGAGTGGATGTTCCGGAGCGCGGGGCAGCAGAGATTCATGTTTTTGACGGCGAAGTGCTTGCGCGGCCAAGGGGCAACGGCCGCACCGACAGCCTCAAAACCGGCGCCGCCACGGCGCTCGTAGCCGGGCAGAGTCGCACGCGCGACCTGCGCTCGGCATCGTTCATCCAATCCGACGAGGTGCCGCAGCTGGCCGCTGCGCTAGCGGCCGGAAGGCACGCTCTCTCGAGGGCGAAATGGAGCGAACTGCTTCGGGATCCCGCTCTGATTGCCGCATTTGATTTTGAGCAGACCGCGCCGCAGGATGGCATTTTCCGCGTGGCGCAAGGCCGCTGGCCGGGCTCGCGCGCCCCGGAATTTGTGAGCGCCGGAGACCATCTTAAAACCGATACCGGCGGCGATCGCGAGTACCCGCGCCTGACGCTTGCGGCCTGGGTGCGCATCGACCGGATGGGCGATCCCTACCAGTCGCTCTACCACACCGACGACTGGAGTTCCGAAAAGTTCGGTCAAGTTCACTGGATGCTCACCCACACGGCCTGCATGCGT
>JBILWF010000289.1:0-4614 GCA_044370075.1 Chthoniobacteraceae bacterium
GCAGCTGTTTATAAAAATTTTCCTAAAGCAATTTAGGTGCGGACTAAATTTACCGCGGGTTTTTGAGGCGCGGGCGGTCGGGCGGCAACTGAACGCCAGCATCTTTGGCTGGATTCCCGGGAGCAGTTGCGGGGAGTATATTCTGCAACAGCGGTTCAGCAAGACGCGCTGCTTTTTCCCGGCGGCGCACCCTACCTACCCCATGTTTTCCCAGTCCTGCCTTCACGTGCGGCTCAGCGGCCTGCGTGCCATGATTCGCGCCGGAACCGTCCCCGCGGGAACGCCACAGCCCCTTGTGCGAACTGCACAAATTTGGGAGCAAATCGACCGGATCGCCCGCGATCCCGCCCCGCGTGAGGACTTGGTGAGCGTGGGCGCCCTGGTGTCCGAATGTGCGGCGGGAATGATTCGGTCTCGTCAGAGCATCGGGCCCCTGCTGGAAGACCTCGCTCGCGCCCCGGACTCCGATCTTCAACGCGTGGACCGCGCCCTCGCGGGGTTTGCGGGGCTGGATTCGGGCATCTACCCGCGGGCCTGCGTGCTGGCGCTTTGGACCGAGGCCAATCGCGTGCCCCCGGGGAATTCCTTCATCCCCCGCGGGATTGCCGCCAAAATCGCCGGCGCCCTCGAGGAGAACGCCGAATCCTCCGCCGATCTGGATGGAAAAGGCGACTGGGAGCCTTTCGTGTTCGCCCGCATTCCGCCGGTGGAAAGAATCCGCGTGCTGCAGTTAACCCACAGCGAGCGCGGAGGGGACTTCCTCTTGAAATCCCTGCATCCGGAGGGCATCGCGGAGGCTTTTTTGACCCCGCTTCAATCGCTCGATAGTGCGCGTGCGGTAGTCCGGATTCATGATACCGAATCTCTTCGTGCTCTGATGAATGGATTCTTGGAGGGTGGGGACATCGGGAATCAGGCGAGGCGCTTTCTCGTGCCGGTTTTGGTGGAGGCGGATCGCACGGAGGAGGCTCACGCGTTTTTGGGGGAGATCCCCTCTGGACAGTTGTTTGAATACGCCGCGCTCCAGGCGGTCAGCATGTGTGCCGCAAGGGAGATGGAGCACGATGCGCGAGCGTTTCTGGCGCGGTTGCCTCCTGGGAAAATGGCCATCAAGGGACGTGTCGAGATTGTGTGCGCCGCCCTGCATTTTTCCGGGGACGTGGATGCAGCTGCCGCGGAGATGGAGGAGATCGAGAGGGGGAGTCTTTCTTTGGGCGAGCCCGGGTTTCAGGGCGGGGAAACGCGCACGGGGGAGCCTGCAATCCCGCGGGCAGCTGTGCTGGCGCTGGTGCCGGGATGGACCAGCATCGTGTTTGCACGGACCCGGCTTGGACAGATTTGGGAGGCGTTCGCGGCGGCCCGGCGCGTGGGCGACTTGCGCCGCCGTGTGGGATGCATTCGGTTGGTTCTCGGTCGGGCGCAGCGCAACATACCGGCGGGCGAGGCCATTCGTCTGGCGGAGGCCGTAATGCGCAGTGCCGCCGATGCTGCATCCCGCGAGCATGAACTCTACGTCATGCGGGACGCCACCAGCTTTCTTGCCCGAACGGGAACCATGGATGCTCTCGAATGCGCGCTGAATACGGTCCGGGCGACTCTTGCGGATACCGACGCCGCCATTCGGGACGCCCACGTGCAGAGCACTCTGGCTGTGTTCGTCCAATCCCCCCCCTGTGAAATGGGATGGGAGGAGACAGCGGCGGTCGGAAGACGTCGGGTTTCGCCGTTGCAGCGCGCCGCATGCCTGCGGATTCTCGCGCTGCACGCCGCCGTCGGGGGGCACTGGAAAATTACGGAACGCCTCCAGCGCCGGGTGCGGCGGATCTGGCGGAAAGAATCAGCGCGCTCCGGCGCGGGTTCCCGCGGCGGGGACGATTCCGCAGCACGGGGAGATGAGCCGTCGGTTGAGGATTTTCTGCGTTGGATGCGGAAAAAGGAAAAATTTGTTTCGAATGATTCCGCGAGCGGTCAGTGGTTTGTGGAGGCATTCGCGATGGCCCAGGCTATGGGTGCGTTTTCCGAGGAAGCTGTCTATGCCGTCGGCCGCCTGATCCTCGATTCCCCCCCGTTTCCGGGACGGGACGCGCTTTACGGCCGCGTGCTCGAAGATCTGCAAACTCCCTTCAAACACACAAGCGCGCCGTTTTTCATGGGAGAACTTGGACGCCGTATGGAAGCGCTCGCTTGGGATCCCGCGGTGGAGCCTCTGCGCGAAATGCACCGCACGGCCGAGGAGAATCCACCGTCCCCGGATGCGGTTCCGACAGTGGAAACCGTTCCGCCCGCACCGCGCGCGTTGCGCAAACAATTCGACGAGATGCTTGCAGGGATCACGCGTGTTCCCGGGTTGGACGATTTTCTCTCCGTCTTTCTTTCGGAGGTGGCAAAGAGCTCTCCGTTTCCTCCCCCCGAGCCCCTGCTGGACGCCTTATTTGACGCGGCCCGCCGGATTCAAAAAGCCGGGAACAAGGGGAGGTTCGCCGGCGGTCTGTATGCGCTGGCGTGGGAGCGGGGAGGGGATTCGTCCGGGGCGCGCCGGGTGATGGAGGCCGCCCGCGCTTTTGCCGTGGAAAGCGGTTCCCTTCCGGAGTACCAAAGCGAGATTGAATGGAGGCTTCCCCCTGAGGCTGGGGGAAATAGGACGGAGCAAAAAATTCCATTCGAGGAGGAAGTCCGCGCGTTGGATTTGGAACCGGCGCTTGAGCGCGTAGCGGGCGAGGGGACGGCTCTCAACAGGATGACGGGTGCAACCGAACTTTTCGAAAAGGCTCTCCTTCTTGGGGAGCGGCGTGCGTTTGCGCGTGTGTTTGAGTTGGCGGAGGCGGCCTTTGCCACTGCGTGTTCCCAGCATGATCATCATTTTCCGGTCGAGTTTGCCACGCGCTGGTTTTCGCAGGTGGGGCGGTGGCCTCACAAGGTAGAGCGTCTGCAGTGGCTGCGGCGCATGGGGGATTGGGTTTGTCTGTTGAATCATCCTTACAATCAGGCTTTTGTTCCGCCGTGGGCGGGACAGATTGCGGCGGCGGGCGAGGTGGAAAGTGCCGTGGAATCGGTTGAGCGTCTGGCATCCGCGGACGAACGTGCGCATGGGTTTGCCCGGGTGGCGGTCGGCAGTGGCGCGGCGCGGGGCGATGTTCGGGCGATGGAAATTCTCCACCGGTTTGAAGTGGCTGCGGAGCAGGCGAAGGGGGAAAACTCGTTTTTGTGCGGGGCATGCGAAGGGCTCCGGGTTGCCGCCATGGCTTTTGCCGAGGCTGGTCACGATGCCGGACTGCACAGAGTCATTGAGGCGGGCAAAAAGCTAACGCGCACGATTTCCACACCCGCGGCGACCCGCGTCCCCACTCACGACATGCTGGTTGCACTGACCGTGGCCCGCCGCACCGACCTGTGGGATGGGGTGTTAGATAACGTCCTTCAAACCAAACAAATGAGCGGTTGGAGCGGGGTGGATTTTTTATATTTCCTGGATGAGATCTGGGAGGTGCGCGGTCTGCTCTGCTCCCGTTTCACTCTCGAGCACCGGCTCGCTTTCCTCGAAAAAGTCTTTGCGATGGTGCGCAAAGCCGATGTCTCCCTCGACTGCGTTGCGGCCCGGGTTCTCCACATTAGCATCCAGGGGTTGGAGGATCCTCGGCCTGTTCTGGAACGTTTTGAGGCGCTCTCGGGTTGCGCGCCCAAATTGGTCGGAAGCCTTCTCGAGTGCACGGTGCGAAGCACCCGGACTCACAAGGATCCGCCGCAACCGCCCGGCGAGCCGATGCTGCGCTGGATTGCCAGCCTGTGTCCCTTCGCGGAGCAGGCGGCCGTGCAGTGGGTCGAACACGTGGCATTCCGCAGCCTTCACCGGAATGACTGGGATACTCTTCGCAGACTCGCCATGGCATGCCCCGCCCTTGATCTGACATGGCTCGAAAAGCTCGCGGATGCCCTGCTGGCGGAGGGCGCGGGCAGATGCAGAGAGGAGATTTCGGCGCGCCCGCCGGAGAGTTGACGCCCCCAATCCATGGGCGCGCGGAGCCCGGCGTTTCCCGGGGAAAGCCCGGAGGAAAGCTATCCGCGTGCGCTGTTGCCGGTCCTATTCGGCGCGGGCGGCGGGCTGGAAGGCGAGCGAGTGCCTCCGGTCCACGTTGTGTTCACGACAGGGCGGGGTAGTCGGTGTAGCCCTCGGGACCGGGGGAGTAAAACGTTGCGGGGTTCGGCGTGTTGAGGGGGGATTTTGCGGCGATTCGGGCGGGCAGATCGGGATTGGCCAGGAAGCTGGTGCCGAAGGCGACGGCGTCAAGTTTGGCCTCCGTGATGGCGAGTTCGGCTTCGTCGGCGGTGTAGCCCATGTTGCCGATGAGCACGCCGCGGAAGTTTTGCCGAGCGGGCGTGAGGACGTCGCCCTGCTGCGCCTGGAAAAAGTCGGCGCGCATGACATGGAGGTAGGCGATGCCGCGTGCGCTGCACTGCTGCGCGATGTGGGTGGTGAGACCGACGGGATCGCTGTCGCGCATGCTGTTGTAGCTGTTGAGTGGTGAGATGCGCAATCCGACCCGGGCCGCACCCCAGACACCAGTGACGGCGTCGAGCACTTCGAGCATTAAACGGGCACGATTCTCGAGGGGGCCT
>JBILWF010000290.1:0-4610 GCA_044370075.1 Chthoniobacteraceae bacterium
CCTCGCGGGCGGAGTGCGGGTACTGCCACAGCCGCGCGGCGAATTTTTTGTTGGGAATACAGACCGCGCAGATGAACCGGGCCCACGCGTATGGTGGGGGTTTCTCGGGAAACCAGTTGGAGGTTCTTGGGGCGCTCGGGATTTTTTCAAAACCCGGTGCCGCGGCGGATGCGCCCTTTATGTTTGCGCCGCCGCTTGCCAAGCAGCCGCGGCTGGCCGATCCCTGGGATGAGTCGCTTGACGCACAGGAGCGGGCGCGGTCCTACATGCACGCCACCTGCTCGCACTGTCACGTGGAGTCGGGCGGGGGAAATGCGCAGATGGACCTGCGTGTGTCCAGCGCGCCCGGGCGTGCGCGAATCCTTGACGAGGTGCCGCTGCACGGGACGCTGGGACTGGGAGCGGACGCGCGGTTGGTGGCGCCGGGGGATCCGGCGAAGTCGGTTCTGCTCGCACGCGTGGTGCGGCCGGGCGAGGGACGCATGCCGCCGCTTGGCAGCACGGCGCCCGATCCCCGGGCGGTGCGCCTGCTTGTGGAGTGGATTACCGCCGTGAAAGCCGATGTCCCCGGGGCGGCCGGCACGGTGAAGTGATCCCACCGGGTGGGCGCGGATTTCCGCAGGGGAGTGAATCGTCGCGGACAAGTTCGCGGTGCTCTCAGCGCCCCGGGTCTGCAGCGCGGCCTGCGGGGCGGGTTCCCCGGCCTTCGCGTTTTTGCGCCGAATCCCCGAGCTCTGCGCGGAAGGATTCCGCGAGGGAAAGCAATTCCTCGAGCACTTCGGGATGCTGCGCCGAGACATCGTGTGATTCGCCCGGGTCGTTCTCCAAATTAAAGAGCGACTGCGGCAACCGTTCCACACGGTATCCGTGCCTGCTGGCGATTCCGGCGATGCCGCTACTTTCAATTTCAAGAGGCCGCATGTTTCCCCAGTTGGAGGGTTTGCCTGCGCTGCCCGGAGCCGCGGCCACTTCCATATAGTCGTGGGGCACGTGGAGCTTCCATTTTCCGGAGCGCACCGCGTGCAGCTCGTTTCCGTTGAAGTATGCAAAGGAGCGCCGTGGGGAGACCTGCGTTTTTCCGGAGAGCAGCGGCCAGACATCCACGCCGTCGATGGCCTTTGCGGGAAGCCCGCCTCCGCAGAGCCCCGCCAGCGTCGGTAAAAGGTCCACGCTGGCGACGAGCTCGGAGGACGCGACTCCGGGCGCAACGTGCCCGGGCCAGCGAAAAATACAGGGTTCCCGCACGCCTCCCTCAAAGCAGGTGAGCTTTCCCCCGCGAAGTCCGCCGGCGCTCCCGGCGTGTTCTCCGTAAGAGAGGAAGGGCCCGTTGTCGCTGAAGAAAATCACGAGGGTGTCCTTGTCCAAACCCGCTTCGTGCACGGTGTCCAGAATGACGCCCACCGCGTGGTCCAACTCCTCCACGGCGTCTCCATACAGGCCTTGGGCACTTTTTCCCCGGAAGGCTTTGGATGCCGCGATGGGGACATGGGGCATGATGTGGGGCAGATACAGAAAGAAGGGACGGCTCCGGTTTTGCCGGATGAAGTCCACCGCATGCCGCGTGATGCGCGTTGTAAAGTCCGACTGGTCGGGATCCAGCTCCCGCACCGCGTCGCCTTCATACCACGGGAGCGGCGGCATCCCGGGAATGGTCGGATGCGCAGGCCCGTTGTCGTTGGAGTAGGGAAGCCCCGCCCACGTGTCGAAACCGTTCCGGGTGGGAAAAAACTGGGGGAGAGTTCCCAGATGCCACTTGCCAAAGCAGGCGGTGGCGTATCCTTGGTTTTTAAAAATCTCGGGCAGGAGCAACTCGTCCGCATGGATGCCGGTGCGGCTCGTGTGGTTGAGCGCGCCGCTCATGCCCACACGGTTGGCGTAACAGCCGGACATCAGCGAGGCGCGCGACGCGGTGCACACTGGCTGGGACACCACGAAATGGCTGAGACGAAGCCCCTCCGCGGCCATCCGGTCCAGGCGCGGTGTGCGGATTTTCTTCGCCCCGTAGCATCCCAGATCTCCGTACCCCAAATCGTCCGCGAGAATGAGAATGACATTTGGGGAGCGCTCGGCGGCCCGGAGGGGACTCGCGGAGCCCAGAAACGCGAAGAGCAGGATCGTGAGGGAGTGGAAACAGAGCGGGGTGGGTGTCCTTACGTGGACCGGAGGGGGCGGCACCGATTGCATGGCAGGGGCACGCTTGTGTTCGATTTTTAGCGCACGTGCACGCCGTATTTTAAAATCCCCTCCCGCGGGGAGTTTTTCGACGCGTGAAGAGGAGTGCTGCACATTGGCGAAACTCTCGACCAATCGAATCTGCACGCGTGTTCGCCCCGATGTTCAAACACGCGAACCCTTTTCGGAAACGAGATCAGTGCGGTTGGTGCGCACGCCAAGGGGCGTGTCGCGCCACCTGCGGGAAGTCCGCGGACTGCGGCTAGGGTTGCAAGGTGCGATAAAGGAAAGAATCCGAGCTCAAAAGCGATACCACCAGCGCGCGCATGCTGCCGCCGTTCCGCCCGTAGGCATCGTTCGCATCCCGCAGGGTTTGTGCGTCGCGCAGCGTTTCATTACGGCCGATGAAATAGCGGAAAGCGTAGCGCACGAACATTTCCTGCGCCCGTTTGGACGGGGCCAAACGGTGAATGAGTTCGAGTGCATCCGCCACGTCTCCATCGAGTCCCTCCACACCGCTGCCCACCACCGCCCCCAGACCGCTTGCCGGTTCGTTGAGTTCACGAAGACGGTACCGGCCGTAATGGTCGAACACCTCAAAGGCCATGCCCAATTGATTCATCTGCTCATGGCATTTCCAGCAGTAGGCGTCCTTGCTCACAATTTCATAGCGGGCACGGAGCGTGCGTGTGTCGTCGCGGGGGACGTTGGCGCACACGGTCACAGGTACATCGGGAACCGTCCCTCCCAGCAGGTGTTCAAGGACCCATTTTCCGCGGCGGACCGGATCATTGTCAAAATTACCGGAATACGCCACGAGCCACGAGGGCTGGGTCAAAATCCCCGCGCGTTGGTCGGGTGCAAACTGGGTTAGTTCCCGGGTTCTGCGCCAGTCCGGGGGAAGGTTGTAAAGCCGGTGGGTTTGCCCTCCAAGGATCGTCGAAGGATGGCCCCCGGCGTACCCCTGCGAGGTGGTCAGAAGACGCACAAAAACGTCTTTGTCCTCAGCCACGAGGGTTGCAATCAACCTCTGGGTTTCCTCGATAAAAATACTTGGTGTGAAGCTCAGGCTGCCGGGGATGTCCTTGAAGACATCCTTGGCCTTCCGGTAGTCAAAATACTCGTCGAAAAAGCCAAGCATGCGTTCCTGAGCGCTGTGGGGGCCTGCTGGAGTCGCCAAAATTTCCCGGATCAAATCGGCGACCGCCTCGCGGGAGTCGAGCGTGTGTCCGGTTTCTGCGCGCGCCTTTTGGATCACGGGAGGTGCATCCACCGAGGTAAATAGCGTGTGCTGAATCGCGTTGAGGATTTCTGCTTTGGAAAGGCGCCGCCTGCCATGCGCATCCCACGACCCCGCTCCAAGCTCAAGCCGGTAGATGGCCTCCGGCTCCAGCAACGGAACCATCAGCGCAGAACGCGCCCCCTGCACGGGGCCATGCGCCTCGGTGATGCGCTGGTGCAACTCCGCGATGCGCGCGAGTTCCTCTTCGCTGGCGGCCCGGTTTAGCGCCCACCGAAAGACACTCTGGAGCCCCTCGCGCAGCGCCTCTGCATGCCCGGTCTGCGCCGGGTCCAGCAACCGCGCAAACGCCGGGGAAAGCGGCCGGACGGCGGGGGCCTTTTTTTCCTCGGACGGCAGCGGCGTCCAGCCCTTCACGAGATGCTCGGCGTTGCGCAGGATTATCTCCGCCGCAGATTCATCCACGGTGTACAAGGAACTGAAGTCGGACACCTGCTGGCCGGGGAGCATCGAGAAGGCCTGCGTGCCGTTCCCATTGCGCGAAGCGTACGCGCCGGGACGCTGCCTCCAGAGGCGCACGCTCGTTGCCGGAGCGGGATGCGCTGGGCCGCGGAAAAGCGGATCATGCGGCGTGTAGTTTCCGTAGTTGGGCCACTCCATCTTGTTGTTGAGATGATGTCCCGCGGTCCGCATTGCGGAGGTGATCCATGAAACAAGAAAGTCCCGCTCTTCCGACGAGGGCTGGTCCCCCTCCTTGGGGGGCATGTGCCCGAGTTGAATTTGCTCGTGAAGGGATTCCCACATGTCCGGCTTGGCATCCTTGAATTCACGGATGGTGTCCAAGACAACGCCCCCTTCGCTCTGCCCCTTGCCATGGCACTCAAAGCAGTAGCGCTTGAGGAGACGCAAAACTTCAGAAGAGGGGGCTGCGGAATGTTGCCCGGCTGGCTGATTTGCGGGCTGTGGATTTGCCGCCCGCGCTGAAAACGGGTTGCCGGGGAGGAGAAGTAGCGCGAGTCCTGCGGCGATCCGATACCCGGTGCTTGCAGCGCTGCGCGGAGTGCAAACGGACCCGCATCGGGACGAACTCCGCAGACTGAAGGGCCGGGCGGAAGCTTTCATGGCGAGACAACGTCGGAGGTGACGGAGAGACGGAATTTTCCAAGACAGAAGAGGTTTGGAAATTCGAGTACGCATT
>JBILWF010000291.1:0-4602 GCA_044370075.1 Chthoniobacteraceae bacterium
CGTGGATTCCCTGCCGCCTTCCCAACAACGAACCCTCACCGCAGTCCAAGGCTACTTGGAGCTGGGCATGTGGCGTGAGGCGCTCCGGGAGATGAAGACCCTGCCCGATGATTTGCGGGCCAAGCCCCTGGTATTGGAACTGGAAGTCGTGGTGCTCATCCGCGGAAAACGCTGGAAAGACGCGGCGCGTGTCTCGCGCAAACTTTGCAGGACACAACCCGATCTTCCCGCCGGCTACATCCACCTAGCCTACTGCCTGCACGAGATGGGACAAACCGCCGCGGCTCGTGAAACGCTTCTGCGCGGTCCCTCGGCTCTCGAGAAGGAGGGAACCTACTTCTACAATCTCGCCTGTTACGACGCGGTGCTCGGCGACATCGAGGCTGCGCGCAAACACCTGGCCCGCAGTATCCGGATCGACAAACGGTTCCGCGATTTCGCCAAAAAAGACCACGATCTGGCTGCGCTGCACACCGAGCTCCAATGAAGGCAGGCAAAAGCCTTCATCCGGATCTTTTTAACCAGCAGCGTATTACGGGAAACGCCGTCGAGGCCCTTTTTCCGGAGCGGGGCACCCTGGGCGCCATCGTGTTCGGGGAAGCGCCGGGGCCGCGCGGTGCCGATCAAAGCGGCATTCCGTTCTGGGGGGACGCGGCGGGCATCCCCCTCTACCGGGCGCTGAAAGAGGCGGGGTGCGCGGATTTTTCGGAAACGGTATGGGATTTGTGGGATGGCCGGCGGCTTCGCGACGCGGGGGAGCGCCCCGTTTTGAACGGGGTTGCCTTGAGCAATGCTTTCCCCCGGTGTCCCACCGATGACGGACACCGGTTTCGGGCCCCGAAAAAGACCGAATGGGCCTCGGAGGAAAACCAAATCAGGCTTGCCGGGGAATTGGACCGCGCGGTGCAGCGTGGTGCGTCGCGAATTGTAACTTTGGGGCGGTGTGCGGCGATGGCCCTCCAAAAGCTCGCCGCTCAAGGGGCGTGGGAGAGCGTTCATCTGCCGCATCCGAGCAGCCAGGGACTCTTGATGGACGCCCCGGGAAAGGGCCGCGGGATGCGCCTAAGTGATCTTCAGGAACTTTGGCGGAAGCGCCTTGTGAGCGCGCTTCAACATCCCGGGCCGGGCGGTCCTTGACGCGCGTACGGGCTCGCCGTTTAGTTCTGATTTCACACCCCACCCGCTCCACCCCATGCACCTTTTCACGAGGATAACCCTCCGACTCGCGCTGTTATCCCTCCTGCTGTGGCTTCCCGCGTGCCAGACATCGGATCCGCGGTACCGCTCGGACGTGGTGTATCTGGGAGGCTACTCCGAGCGGGAGGATGCCCGCGCCAATTTCGACAATTACAGCCACTGGGATGGTGAGGGCAAAAGCGGCTCCCCAAGCATCGTCATCCGCTTGAGCGAGCAGCGGGCCTATTTTTTCAAGGGGGATGAACTCGTGGGTGTCTCCACCATCTCCACCGGGCGCGAGGGATTTGGCACCCCGAGCGGCAGCTTCCGGATTCAACAAAAGGACAAAAACCATGCCTCCGGCACCTACGGGGACTACGTGGACGCGGCGGGCCGGATCGTGAAAAAAGACATCGACCGCTTTAAAGACCCCATGCCTCCTGGCACCCGGTTCGACGGTGCGAAGATGCCTTTTTTCATGCGGATCCATGGGGGGGTTGGCATGCACGAGGGCTTTCTTCCGGGGTATCCCGCATCGCACGGATGCATCCGCATGCCCCGGTTCATGGCCGAGGCCTTCTTCAATAACGTGCAGGTGGGAACACCAGTATCCATTGAGCCGTAAACGGCGTGGCAGTCATTGAGGGGAGCAGCCATGCCCCCGGGGTTGCGCGCGGTGAACTCTTCCCCTCCGGCCCGTGGGTGCGCTAAACTCGCAGGTCTATGTCACAACCCGAGAAACACGAATTTCAGGCCGAAATCGCCCAACTCCTCGAGATTGTTATCCATTCGCTGTACACGGATAAGGAAATCTTCGTTCGCGAACTGGTTTCCAATGCCGCGGATGCAAATGAGAAACTGCAGTTTCTCCAGCAAACTGCTGGAAACGAGATCTTTCAACCCGACGCAGCCCCCGCGATCCGGGTGACCACCGACGACAAGGCCAAAACCATCACCATCGAAGACACCGGCGTGGGCATGAACCAGGCCGAACTCGTCGAAAACCTTGGCACCATCGCCCACTCCGGCTCCAAGGCTTTTCTTGAGCAAATCAAGAAGCACAAGGCGGATACGCACCTTATCGGCCAGTTCGGCGTGGGCTTTTACTCGGCGTTCATGGTCGCCTCCGAGGTCACCGTCTACACGCGCTCCTACCGCCCCGGCGAACCCGGCTGGATTTGGAAAAGCGACGGAAAATCCGGCTACCAAATCGAGCCGGCCGGCGAACTGCCGCGCGGCACGCGCATCGTCCTCCAACTCTCCGAAGCGGAGTCTGATTTTGCACGCGAGTACCGCATCGAACAAATCATCAAGCGCTACTCCAACTTCGTTTCGGTCCCCATCGAGTTGAACGGGAAGGTGGTCAACACCGTCCAGCCCTTGTGGACCAAAAACCGCTCGGAAATCTCCACCGAGGAGTACAACGAGTTTTACAAGTACCTCGCGCACGATTCCGATGCGCCGCGCTACCGGTTGCATTTCAACGCGGATGCGCCGCTGTCCATCCGCGCGGTTTTGTTCGCGCCGGAGCGCAATTCCGAGTTGGTGACGCTTTCGCGGCAGGACGGCGAGGTGCACTTGTACTGCAAGCGGGTGCTGATCACGCCCAAGGCCAAGGGGCTTTTGCCTGACTGGCTGCGTTTCCTCAAGGGGGTCGTGGACAGCGAGGATCTGCCGCTCAATATCTCCCGCGAAACCATGCAGGACAGCGCTTTGTTGCGCAAAATCAACGAGGTCCTGACCAAGCGCATCCTCAAATGGCTCGAGGAGGAGGCCGCGCAGGATCCCGAAAAGTACGCCGCGTTTTTTGTCCAGCACGGCCATTGCCTTAAAGAGGGAGTCGCCACGGATTGGTCCCACCGCGAAGGAATCGCCAAGCTTCTGCGATTTACCTCCTCGTTTACCGACGCGGGCAAATCCACGTCGCTTGCCGACTATGTTTCCCGCATGCCCGAGGGGCAGAAGGAAATTTTTTACCTGTCCGCTCCGGATCGCGAAACCGCTTTGGCCACACCCGACTACGAGGTTTTCAAGGAAAAAGGCTGGGAGGTTCTGTTTCTGGAGGACCCGCGGGACGAGTTTGTCCTCGAGCACCTGCACGCGTTCGATGGCAAAAATCTGGTCGCCGCCTCCCGCGCCGAGGTGAAGCTGGAGCGTCCGGCTGACAAGAAGTCCGCTCTCGACGCGGATGCGGTGGGGGCTCTTTCGAGCTTTTTGAAGGAGGCTCTTGGGGAAAAGGTCGGGACGGTGCGCGCAAGTGAAAGGCTGGTGGGCAGTCCGGTGGCGGTTCGCGAGGCTGACGGCGCGCTGTCTCCGAGCATGCGCAGGATGATGAAGCTTATGGGCAAGGAGGAATCCGCCGCCCCTGCGGAGACCCCGGATTTTGAGATTAACCCGGATCATCCGATCATTGTGAAGCTGGAGTCCCTTAGCCGCTCCGATGCGGCGCTTGCGCGGCAGATCAGCGGACAACTCTTTGACAACGCGATGGTCGCCGCTGGTTTGGTGGAAGATCCTCGTGCAATGCTGGGGCGCCTCAACCAGCTGTTGGAGCGTCTGATTCCGGGCGGAAATTAGAACGGGCCGATTAAAACGGGAGCGTCCCGCGCAGCCTCGTGCGGAGGCGCTCCCTGGACGCCCCCCCTTTGTTTGGAACCCGGGGAAAGGGGTGTTTTTATATCGGTGGTCTGCTCCTCCTGCGGGGCCACTGATATTCCCGGGCTGGCACGCTGGGCGAGGTCAGCTGGAGCCCCGGGCGGAGGTTCTAGTCAGAGAGGATTTGCGCGCACCCCCCGGCGCGAACATACCGTCAAGCAAAGTGGATTAGCTGCCCGGGCGTTGGGAGATCCGAAATTTTTGTTAATTTCCAACGCATGCGAAAGCACCCTAATTGTCAGCGGGTTTGAAGATTTAAGCCGGGCGCTTTTACGGATGGTCGAGCGCAGGCTCGCCAACCGTCGCCAGGTGGTTGGGGGCGCATTGTGCCGTCAGTTTACGCTGGAGCAGTTTCGTGATCTGCGGGATTCGATTGACTCCCGAGGCCGGTCAGGCCGGCTTTCGCACCGATGCGTATGTGTTTCAGGCGGTTTCGTGAGGATTGTATTCGATACTACCGCGGTCGACATTACCGGCGCTGCCAACGCCGAGGCAGCGGGGGTGGTTCACCGGTGGTCTAAAGAAGCATTTGCTTTTCGCTTCCGTTTCCTCAGCACGCGCGAGATATCTTCACATGACGCGCTTAAGGCCGGGAAATGGAAA
Source organism: Chthoniobacteraceae bacterium (assembly GCA_044370075.1). Lineage (GTDB taxonomy): Bacteria > Verrucomicrobiota > Verrucomicrobiia > Chthoniobacterales > Chthoniobacteraceae > Chth-196. Next base: position 4,435 of record JBILWF010000291.1, read on the forward strand.
AGTCACTTCCACCAAAAATAGAAAGCCGGAGGCAGCAACATGAGATCGATCAAGGCTCTGGAAAGTTCACGTCCTATTTTTGGTTCCACAAAATCAAGAAGCGCCAGACAGGATGCACTCAAAGCGAAACAGGTTATCGCGATACGATCCCTTCCCTCTGTAAAAAAC
>JBILWF010000293.1:0-4601 GCA_044370075.1 Chthoniobacteraceae bacterium
GAGGAAGTGAAACGACGGTTAGCTGCATGGCTCTCCGCGTAGTTCGGTCCCAGACTGCGTTGAACGACATCAAGAATGTAGTGCGCTACATTTCGATCGACAGCCCTGCGGGGGCGCAGTCCTTTGCATTTAAAATCATTTCTGACATCGACCGTCTCGCATTGTCGCCACATATCGGTCGGGCGGTGCCGGAATAAAAAAACTCGATGTCGCCGCGTACTTGAGGAATATCCAGGCACAGCGCGCCGACGGGTGTATGGAGGGTTTTGGACTTAAGCCGTTGGCATAGCCACCTCTCCTTTTCGGGTAGAGGTGCGCTCGTAGGGTTTGGCTTCAAGGACAAAGGAGCGTTCCAGAAGCATGGCCTTGTTTAGGAGCACCTGAAGGAGGTGTCAGAAGCCGCCGGAGCCCTCTTGAGAAAGAAGCTGGAGAAGGTCGGCAAGGAAGTTATTTTGGGAATCAGGATTGGTCATGGCAGGGCCCGTGTGGGCTGGGTTGAGGTTTTCTTTTCACTTTCAAACCTAACCTGCCGTGACCGACCTCATCCACCCCGGACGCGCGCCCCTCGGGAATCTGCTGCACTTCGGACTCGCTCTCGCTCGTCCTCCGTTACGCAGCTCCCCCAGGATCAATTTACAGAAATTTTGTTACACCGGCCAAAGTCTCTGGAGAAAAAAATGTTCTGTATAAGGCCTCTCAATAATCCCTAACCCACGGGGATGTCTCCGTTTTCCACAGAAGCGCGGGGATGGTCCGCAAATGACGGGAGTTCCGTTTTAGCCCGAACCCCAAATCGTGGAACAGAGACGCGGTTCCATTGAGGCGGGAAATGCTCATTTCTTGCGGTTTGGATAACCGCTTGGGCGACGTGGGTGTTTTCCGTTCCCGGAGTTTCTCCATGCGGGGGTTGTGCCTCTGCCTGGCGCTCCATGCGGTGGAGATTCAACACACCGGCCGTCGCCCCGCCCGCGCGCCTCGGAAGCCGTTTTTTGACCGAAGTTGATGGGGTAAATTTAGGAGCTTGCCGGGATGTCAATGAAGAATGGATTCATGCGCAGGGGGGTGCCGCAACATGGGCAGTTGAGAAGCAGCGCGGGATCGGTGTACGCGGTTTCACTGCCGGTCAGGGACCAGTGTTCGATGCGTTCCGCGAGGGGTTCGGGGATCGGGATGAGTTGTCCACAGCAAGTGGGGCGGGCTGTGGCAGGGCCGGGCGGTAAGTCTTCGGAGCGGACTTCGCGGTGGGCGGTGGTGATGAATGGGCCAAGGGAGAGGTTCTCCAGACGGAATCGTCTGACCGTTCCATCGGCAAATCCGGCAACCATCACGCGGTTTGACCAAGACACATCGAATGTTTCGAGTCCCCGGAGGAAGCACACGGCGAGGCACTGGCCACTCTCCACATCCCACACGCGCAGCGTGGAGTCCCAACTCCGTGAAATCACGCGGCGCCCATCCGCGCTCAATGCGAGGGAGCGTACGAATTTCGTATGGCCTTCGAGGACATGGAGGCACTCGCCACTCTCCAGATCCCATACGCGCAGGGTGTTGTCGTCGCTCCCGGAAATGACGCGGCGCCCATCCGCGCTCAATGCGAGGGAGCGTACGAATTTCGTATGGCCTTCGAGGACATGGAGGCACTGGCCACTCTCCAGATCCCACACGCGCAGGGTGAAGTCCCAACTCCCCGAAATCACGCGGCGCCCATCCGCGCTCAACGCGAGGGAGTGTACGGGGCCCCAATGGCCTTCGAGGACATGGAGACACTCGCCACTCTCCAGATCCCACACGCGCAGGGTGGTGTCGCTGCTCCCCGAAATGACGCGGCGCCCATCCGCGCTCAACGCGAGGGAGAGTACGCTGTCCGTATGGCCCTCGAGGACCGCCTGGCAGGCGGGCAGGGGGTTGTAGGTGTCGTTGGGAATAAATTGTCTATTGAGCTGGACGCCCCTGTGCGTTTTCAAAGCGCATCTGCCTGCCTCATGGACGGGTCCGGCGGGCGCATCATTCCGGGCAAGCTGGGCTAAAAAAACCTCCTGTCCGGCCCAACTCTGGAGCGCAGCGGTGTGGCTCGCGACAAAGACACGAAACGCCTTCACCACATCCAGACGGTTGGGCTTTTCGGTGATCCGTTTGCGTTCTGCTGCGATTTCCGCACTCGTCCACATCCGGACATGTTCCGCCGGACGCGGCAGTTTCGGTGGATCCTCCAGGCTCCTGTCTCGGATGCGCGACCACGCCGCGGCGTACTGCGCCATGTCCCGGGCGTAACGGTCCAACTCCGCCTGCCGCGCGGCCTCGGTCCGGCGTTCTGTTTCGCCCTCGGGAAGGCACTCGATGGCGGCACGGTAGTCCAAAAGCATCATCCCGACTTCTCTCGCAACGGCCCGCGCCCGGATGAAGTCCAGATCGGAAAGCGCGGCCGAGGCGTTGTCCCAATCCCCGGTCTCGAGGAAATGCTCCACGGCGTGGCGGCGCACATACCACCCCGGGTTGGTTCTGCCTAAGACGAGGGCATTCCCGCAAAAATCGGCGAGGAGTTTGCGTCCCTTGTTCGGACTGACAGCGAAGGCGTTCAGGTCCGGGTTGGATACCAACCAGTCGGCGACGGATTTGTGGTAAAAGGCCACGGTGACCTCTCCATTTGCGCGGGTGCGGCGGGAGAGCAGTTGGGCGAGCGAGCGCATGAGGCGCGGCAGTTCCTCGTCCGGATCGAGGTTGCTGGCGGTCGCCAACTCCGCGCGGGTGACGGGCTCGGCGGCGGCACAAAGGATCTGGAGAACCGGTCTGGCCTTGCGATAGGCGGCCTCCGCCGCCCCGGAGCCTTCGTGCCCAAAGATGCGCCGGAAAAAGTCCAGATACAATCCATCGAGACCGCGCGGCAGCGCATCGAGATCGGTGAAGGAGTAGAAGTCCCGGGCGATCCCGTCGAGTGCGTTGACGGCGTAGAGAAAATTGCCGGCACTTTTTTCGCAGATGCGTTCGACTGCGACCCCTGCCTGAATTCGTGCCTCGGTAAGACGCTCGGCAAGTGAGGGTTCACAAAGTCTTTGGTGGATGTAGGCGGCCAGGTCCCCGAGGTTGCGCGGGTCGGAGGCGTCGATGCTTTTTGCGCGCAGCCCGCTCAGGCGCTGGAGGACCGCGGGTTCGTTGCGCGTTGTGGCTAGAACCCGAAGCCAGGACGGCAGACGGTCGATGCGGGTAGCGAGAATTTCGACAATGTTGTTCGCGCCGGCGTGATAGAGGGCTTCGTCGAGCGCATCAATTAGAATATAGCGCACCCCTTCCTCCGGGGGCGCAATCTTCTGGAGGGGCTGGAGGATGCCCTCCAGAAAGGCCCCGCCCGGATCGCTTTCGCAGCGTTTGTCTTCGAGGGCTTCTTTGACGGAGGGAACCTCCAGCTGTTCGGCATAGGCAGTCACGCGACTGGCGATCATTGCCGCAAGGCTCTGTACGAAGCGCGCGGGACGGAGGGTTTCATTTTCGTTGGACTGGCAGCAGTGGTAGCCGATGACCTGGCCGTCGGGATTGGAGTGGATGAGCTGGGCCACGATGCTCGATTTGCCTGCACCCGGGTCGCCGGTGATCAGGAGCGCGCGTTCGTCGGATTCAAAGCGCCAGAGATTAATTTCCTCAAACAGCCACTCGCGTCCGACGAAGCCGTGGCGTTTCTGCGCCATGTAGTCCGAGAAATCCAGAGGGCGGAGGCGGTCCTCCCAAATGCGGTAGTTGACCTTGCCTTTAAGCGCGTCGTGGATGCCTGAGATCAGGCGTTTGATGCCGGTTTGGTATTGGTCTTCGGAATCCCGCCAGCCCATGAGATGGACGTAGTCGAGGCGGTAGATGATGAAGGGGGGCTCGCAGGGGGCAACCATCGCCGGGATGACGGGAGTGGGCGGGCTGCTGGTGCGGGCGAAGGTGAGTTCGTCGAGGCAGACGCTGTCCAGGGCGTCGGACTGGCCGGCGCGGCGCACCGCATGCGGGCTCAGGAGGCTGACCACGACCTGGGATTCGCGGAGGCCGTCCTCGATTTCCTGCTGCCAGAGGGAGCCCGAGCCGATTTTTTTGATATCCATCCAGACTTCAAAGCCGGCCGCATCGAGATCCTGCTCGAGGCGTTTTGCGACTTCGAGCGCGTCTTTGCGTCCGTAGCTGAGGAACACTTTGGGGCGTTTGGCTTGGGGCTGAAGGCCCGGCTCTTGCGGCCCGGGGAGCGGCTGCGTTTCAAGAGCCGGGGAGGGCGACGGATCACGCGGAGGCTGGGCGGCTGCAGGGGCGGGGCTGCCGCTGTTTGCATCGAACCGGGCTTCGCACTCGGAGCATCCCCATTTCAAGGCCTTCTGCTTCCAAACAACCCGTTGGGAGGAGCACTGGGGGCACGCGATCGGGGTGAATCGTTGCTCACAAGCGTTGCATTCCCAGAGGGCGGCCTTGGCTTTCCAAACGGTATCGGCGGATGAACAATGCGGACAATTCATGGAAAAAGACCGGGGTGATGTTGTTTGAGTTTTCCGGGAGACGCTCGTTCCGCCGGAGATTTCTATCCGGGGCGGCCGGCCCTTGGTGTGAAAGCTTTTAAGACTGAGGGGACTTTGTTTTTT
>JBILWF010000292.1:0-4601 GCA_044370075.1 Chthoniobacteraceae bacterium
ACCCACGGAGGCGAGATTCGCTGGCGCAATATTTTCGTTCGTGAAATTCCCGCCGGGGAAACCTCCAAATAATGGGGCGCATCACGGTGTACCTTTCGAATAGCAACAAATTCAAAGGGAAAGGGCGGGCCGTGCCGATTCAAGCGCCGGGCTGAAACTTGAAAAATCGTGCTTTGCCAAACAGCCATCCCACAAAAACAAAGCGCCGCCCTTTAAAGAGATTTTCGAAATCCGCATGCCGACGGGCTCGCCCGGCAACTTCTTCTGGCCCGGAGACCGGCGATTCCGGGCCGGACTCTTTTAAAGAGCATGCGCGGACTTGTGACCAAGAGGGCATTACACCGGCAAACCAAGGGAATCCCGGTGCAAAACGAAAGTTGCCTGCCCCCGGAATTCCCCTTTGGGCGCCGGGCCTGCGCACCGTTGCGGTAAAGCCACATTTTAAAGATGAACAAAACCGTTGTGATACTTGCAGCTCTCTGGAGCGCATTCACGCTCGCCGTTTCTGCGGCGGAATCCCCCCGCAAACCCAACATCATTCTCATCTATTCGGACGACCACGGCTGGGCCGACCTCGGCGCGCACGGGTACGACAAGGACATCCGCACGCCGCACCTCGATACCCTTGCACGCGACGGGGTCCGCTTCACCCGCGGCTACGTGACAGCCCCGCAGTGCGTGCCGTCACGGGCCGGGGTATTGACCGGCCGCTATCAGCAGCGGTTTGGCGTAGAGGACAACAACAAGGGGCCGCTTCCGCTCGGACAACTTACCATCGCTGAACGGCTCAAGGCCGCAGGATACGCCACGGGGCAGGTAGGCAAATGGCACCTCGATCTCGCCTATGGCGAGAAGGGCAAAAAGCTGCATCGCGTCTCCAAGGAGCACATGCCCCATGCCCAGGGATTCGACGAGTATTTCCGAGGCGAGCTAAAGCAGTTCTATGCATCGCACGATCCGGACGGAAAACCCTTCAGCGATGCGCCACACCTGGTGTCCGACGACCGGTTCCGCGTGGAGGTGCAGACCGACGCGGCCCTCGCCTTTTTGGACCGCCGCGCCGCCCGACCCCAACAGCCCTTCTTCCTCTACCTCGCGTGGTACGCGCCGCATGTGCCGCTCGAATCGCCCGAGCCGTGGTTTTCTCAAACCCCGACGGCCCTCCCAAAGGAGCGCCGTCAGGCACTCGCAATGATTGCCTGCATGGACGACGGCCTCGGCCGTCTGCGTGCGAAACTCAAGGCCATGGGGCAGGAAAACAACACGCTGATTTTTTTCATTGGTGACAACGGCGCGCCACTCGGCGGAGCGTGGAACGGTTCGCTGAACACGCCGCTGGTCGGGCAAAAGGGAATGCTTACCGAGGGGGGAATCCGCACGCCGTTCGTAGCGGCGTGGCCGGGGCGTTTGCCCGCAGGAACGGTTTATGACAAGCCGGTGCTGAGCCTCGACGTGGCGGCCACCGCCGTCGCGCTCGCCGGGCTGCCTAAGGATTCCTCGCTCGACGGAACGGATTTACTCCCCTTCCTCGATGGGAAAGCCGGGGGTGCTCCTCACCAGCGGCTTTTCTGGCGCTGGGGCTCGCAATCGGCGGTCTTGGAACACCCTTGGAAGCTGGTCCGGCTCGGGGACCGCGAACAATTGCTTTTCGACATCTCCCAACCCGACGGCGAGAACGCTTCCCGAAACCTGCTCGCACAACGCCCGGAAACGGCGTCCCGCCTCAACCAGGCGCTCAAGGAGTGGAGCGACACGCTCCAGCCACCCGGCCTGCCCGTGAGTTTGGACCCGCACCATGAAAGCATGTTTGCGGAGCACGAGGTGGTACTGCCGCGCCCCAATGCCGCGCGAAAAAAAGACCCGCCCGCCGGCTCCATTCACGGCTGGATCTGCCGCAACGGAACAATCTCCGCGGACGACGGCGCGCTTTCGGTGACACCCGATCCCAAAGCTACGGGGAACGCGAAACCGTTTCTGGCAAAGGGCGGTCTTTCGCTCAAGGGTCCGCTAACCTTCCGGGTCAAAGCAGACGCGAGGGATGCCGGTTTCATCAACATTTCCTGGCGCACGAAACGCGAGACAGACTTTATCCCGGCCAACACCGTCCGTTTGGATGTTCCTGCGGGCACGGGGGAACGGAGCGTGACGATCCCGACAACGGAAGAGGTCATTCATGTGCGCATCCATTTTGGAGTGCACGCCTCGTCGGTACGGATTCGTTCCATCGCGATCGACCACTCAAGCGGCGCGGGCGACCGGGCTGATTTCGGAAGTCCAAAGCCCTGACTGCGGGAAATTGGATACGGTCTTCGCTCCGCGTCAAACGGAAGAGGTGTCGGCGCCCGCACACAGGGAGCACCTACCGTCGGAGCAAGTTCCCGGTGTTCCAGACGTGCCGACCGGGCGAGAATTCGATGTCCTCGGGACACCCCACAAGGAACCCCTCCGCAACAGCCAGGGCGTCGAAGCCGGATGCCGCCCGCATCCGCCCGGCGCTCCCCACACCGCCGTAAAGAATAAGTGCCGTGGGATGTCAGCGGTCGGTCAAAGTGTACCACCTTTGAGGGGCAAAAACGGCTCCATTTGAGCGCATCCGGGCGCTTGGACTGGGGCATGGCCAATGTCCTCAAAGTGAGTTTACAAGAAGCAATTCGAAGCCTGTATGGGAAGGGGTGGGCCCAGCGAAACGCGGGAAGAACTATTTGCCGTTGGGAGCCTTGGCCGCCTCGGCAGCCTTTGCAGCGGCATCCGCCGCGGCCTTCGCCGCTTTAGCGGCCGCAGCGGCCTTGGCGGCCTCCTCCGCTTGAGCCACCAGAGGTGCCCAGGAAGCTTCCGCTTTTTGAAGCTCCCCGGCGTTGAGGCCGAAGGCCATCAATACTCCTCTGGCCATGAGCTTGTTGCCTTCGGCGTTCATGTGAACGCCATCGGAGGTGAATGCGTTTTTCTTGTCCTCGGAATTCCGCGCCTTGAGCTTGTCCTGAAACTGCGCGTTAAGGTCCGCCAGGGGCAGTTTTTTGTCCGCAGCCAGCCTGCGCAAGAAGGCGTTGTACGGCGCCAACTTCTCGTTTTCCGGACTTTTGAGGTCTTCTTTTATGACGGTGGCCGTAAGTACAACAGGCTTCACGCCGGAGGCTTGCGCGCTTTCGACGATGGCGGTGATGTTCTTAGTGTACGTCCCTTTCTCGGGTTCGTTGGGGTTGGTCACATACGCAGACGCCGCGGCTTGCGCATCATCCAGAGGCACCCCCTTGGCGCCGTGCCATACGTCATTCACCCCGCAGCTGAGCGTCATCCACTGCGGTTTTTTGGCGAGAACATCTTTCTCGAGGCGGGCGAGCATTTGGTTCGATTTATGGCCGCTGATTCCGGCGGGAACCGCCTCGGCGTTGACACCATTCGCAGCGAGACCTGCGATCACCAAACGCACATAACCGGCGGGATTGGAGGCCCCGGCCGCGGTGATGGAGTCTCCAAGAAAAGCGATTTTCTCGCCCGATTTGACCGCAATCTCTGCTTGAAGCGGCGCGTAGGCGGCTAAAAGGCTCAGAAACACAGCGGAGGTCAAAGAACGGATGGGGAGGTACGTCGGTGTCATTTCGGGCCTTCGGTAGCTTTCCAATTCGCTTTGGGCAAGCTTCTTGTCGGATAATCGCATCGAGGCGATGCGACGGGCGGCCCCCTCACCTGCACCAGCCCCTCTCGCCTCCACCACGGCACTCCCGGGCATGTCGTCGCACGGAAGGGCGCCTCTGCCCCGCAAACACCCGGCGCTCCAAGGTCGCGACTGGTGCGCGAGATCCCTCGCCACAAAAAGTCGGCCCCGCCGCTAATTATCTTTCTATTTCACAAGCCCGCCTGCTGCGCGCGGTGGCGCACCACCCTCCGCCCGACTTCGCACACCACGCGCCACTCGGACACTCTGCGCTTTATACGGCGTCCCCAAGACGCGACCGACCCGCCGAAGGGCGGGCAGCCTTCGGAGGCCATTTGCCCCGCGGACAGATGCGAGGAACCGGAAAAACAGATGCTGGGAATTCAAAACTCCGATTTCACAAAAAACCCGCCGTGCGCTTTGATCGGAGACCGCACGCCGCCTTCCCAACATCCCCCACGCCACGCACTCCCGCAACCCCATGCCCCGCGGTGCCTTCCTCCCCCTCCTGAGCGCGATCCTGCTCCGCCTCGCCCTGTGTCCGGCCGGCTTGCACGCGGCCGAGCCGGTCGATTCCTTCCTCGAACCCGCTTTTCCATTCGTCCAGACCGCCGTCGAGCTCCCGCCGAATACACTCCTAAAAACCGCCAATCGTCAGGTCGTGGTGCGCGGCGCACTCCTGACCGCCCCGGGAGGATTTTGCATCCTCTTTGACCAGGAACTGCTGCGCGTCGCCGCTATGTGGCGCATTCCCGAGGGAACTCAACCGGTCACCCTCGCCTCCATGTCGCAGGTCTCCTACGCGGAGCCCCATCGAAAGGCCGGGCAAACCCTTTCCTCCCCGACGAAACATCCCTTTCTGCTCACCAACGCAACGCCCGGAATTGCCCTAGAGCGGAACGTCCTTCTCTCCGATCCCCGCCCCAAGCCCCAAGCCTCGGAATGGGGA
>JBILWF010000294.1:0-4600 GCA_044370075.1 Chthoniobacteraceae bacterium
AAAACGCCAAAAAACAGCCCCTCTTGCAATGGTTTTCCGGTCCGGAACAACCGCCCCTCGCCACGCGAAAACCCCGCTTCGCGCGGGCTGCCGGCGAGCACAGAGCCACCGACCGGTAGGTGAACCATTCAGCCTGTGCGGAAAAGGGCCGCCCGTTCTTCTTCAACCTTCCGCTCATGTATTCTGAACTAACTTTCTGCCCACGTACTGTTTACGAGGACGTTTTGCATCGTACGGAAGCCGCATCCGTGCGCGAAAATCAAATGCCGATTCCGATTAAAGTCTCCCCTCTAAAAAGCGGCCATTCTTCCCCAAGCGGAGCGCCGCGTGCTTCCTCGCCCAACACCCGCGGACGTTCGCTTTCAGCCAAGCCGCCCCGCCCCAAAGAGCGCCCCGCCGGCCGGCACGCGAAACGCACCGAAGGGAGGGCACCCCGGGTTACCGCGCTTACTTCCCGTCGCCCTCTGCTTGAAGAAGCGCTTCCGCAAAGCGGACTCCCATTTCGAGGGTGCCTTTTGTGTCGAAGTGAGCGCCGTTGGCATAGCTGAGGCCTTCGGTGTTTACGTAAACACACCGCTCCAAGCCCGCCGCGAGCTGTTTTTGCTGCTCGACGATCACAGGCATGAACGTGTTCTTCCCATTTCCGAAGTGGGTGTTCACCCCCACCAGCGCCGTCATCTCCGGCGCACCAAGATCCTGCCGCAAGGCGGTGATCATTTCCCCCAGATTGCGGGCGTACTGCGGTGCCAACGTCGCGTTTGCGTCGCTCTCGCCCTGGACCCAGACCAGCGCACGGATGCGCAGGGTGATTCCTTTCTCGCGGGCTTTCTCGAGAGCATTTTTGGTTTCCTCCACCAGCGCCCGGTAACAGGCACCCGACGGGCCCGCATCCCGGGGACGCCAGTCGGTGGTCATGCCCGTTCCGCTAAACGCCGCTTTCACCAAGGCCAGCGACTTTTTCCCGCGCGCTTGAAGCGTCCGTGCAAAACCAATTTCCGGTCCAAACCCGCCATCCGGCTTTGCAAAGTTTCCGTACTGGCGTCCCACCCCGGCGGTTTTGGGCATCGGATTGGCCCGCGGTTGCGGCTGAAGGGTGGTCCAGCCGCGGCTGGTTGAATCGTACTCGTCCGGGGGCGGATCGCCGCACCGCCACCAAAATAAAACGTCTTTGTCCCCCGCATCGGCGGGCAATTCCGCGGCGCTGGCATCGAAACCGACCGCGTTGGACTGGCCGGCCACCAAAATCAGGTCGCGCAGCTCGCCGGCCCCCCCGGCGGACAAACCCGCCAGCGTAAAAAAAACGAGAAGTAAGGGAAAAAACGCGCGTTTCATGGGCGGACTAGATGGGTGCGGGCTCGCTCTTTTAAAAGCGGTTCCGCGGTTTAATTTCGGTAGATCGGTTTTTGAGGGGCCGTTGGTTAACCTCTTTTCCGATTTTTGAAAAGATGCCATCCCTTGGACGGGCTTCAGCAGCCGCACCCGGCCACAATCCAGCGCACGCCGTCCGGGTCGCCTCCCTGCGCACCCGCCCGAGGCAGCAGAAAAAAGCCCCGGCAGTCCCGGCCAAGCCTCAAGCGAAATGCCGTCAGCGGCGTTCCCTGCGGAAAAGTCCGGCACCCATATTCCTCGCGGGTCAGGGTTTGGGCGCCGGGGGCACCGCGTCGCGTAGAAGGAAACGCAACCGCTCACTCATCGACTGCACACGCTCAGAGTGAGTATTGGCGAGGTTGGTGGACTCGCCGGGGTCATCAGTCAGGTTGTAAAGCGATACGGTTTGTGATTCGCGGCGGGGCTCCCCGGCTGGTTTATCCCCCTCCGAATTCCTCGGGCCGCGCGCCTCGCCAAGGATCAACTTCCAGTCACCCATGCGCAGCGCCGCGACGGAGGGCCCCCTGGTTGACACCGAAAGAATCGCATCGTGGGGGGTGGGTGCGGATCGGGTGAGCGCCGGCCAGATGTCCAGACCGTCGATCGGAAGGGGTTGCTCAAGGGAGCCGCCCGCGAGTTTGACCAGGGTGGGATACCAGTCGACGATATGAACGGGCCCGCGGATGCGTTGCCCTGCAGGGATTCTGCCCGGCCAGGTGGCGAAAGCGGCGGCACGGATGCCGCCTTCAAAAACGGAACCCTTGTAGTCGCGCAAGGGATGATTGTTTCCCGGTCTCGGCCCCCCGTTGTCGCTGGAAAAGACCAGAAGGGTGTTTTCAAGGAGGCCGGCTTTGCGAAGCGAGTCTTCGATGCGGCCCACGGCTTCATCCACGGCGGCGAGCATACCCGCAAGTTTCTGGCGTGATCCTTGAAGCGCGGAGTAGGGCTTGAGGTATTCGTCAGGAACCTGAAACGGGCTGTGAACGCCGTTAAACGGGACGTAAAGGAAGAGCGGTTTGGATGAATCCCCGTTTTCAATAAGCCTGCATGCCTCATCAGCCACGAGGTGGGTGGTGTATCCCGGCTCTGTCAGGGGTTGGCCGTTGCGGTACCAGTCGATGACCTCACCCCGCTTGTGAGTAAAGTAGTCGAGGGCGCCGAAAAAGTGTCCGTACTGATGGTCAAAACCGCGGGCGTTGGGCTGGTAGGCTTTTTCGAATTCGCCGAGATGCCATTTGCCCGTGATAGCCGTCCGGTAGCCTGCCGCGCGGAGGGCGTCGGCGAGGGTGCGTTCCTGAAGGGGCAGTCCCCAGCGCGCTCCCGGCGTAACGATGGAGTAAACCCCGGTGTGCGTGGGATACCGCCCCGTGAGAAGGGCCGCCCGGGTCGGCGAACAAAGAGGCTGCACGTACTGGCTCTCCAGAACGGCTCCCGATTTCGCCAGACGGTCAATGTGGGGGGTCTTAATTTCGCTGCCGCCATTGAACCCGCAGTCTGCGAAGCCGAGGTCGTCGATAAGCAGGAAAACGATGTGTGGCTTGTCCGCGGAGGCGGCGGGAGAGGGGCGGCTCAGGGACAGAAATGCCGCGCACAGCAAGAGAAGATTCTTCACAGGGATTCAAACACCGAATCCACGCAAAAGTTTCACATCGCGGCCGCAGACCCGCCAAGCCTACTCGCTCTTTTCCCCCATCCTCTCGACGAAGTTTTGCACCCCCGTGTCAAGGACGGAGAAACACCGCGACATCACCGCTTTGAATTCTTCGAGCTTGGGAAGAAAAATATCCACGCTCGCCCACAGATTGTTCCGAACGGAGAATATCTTGCAGCTTTTCGTTCTCCCGTTCGCCCAGTCCGCGGACCTCAGGACTTTGATGCGCTCGTCGTCGTTCTCAATTTCCCAAAAATTTGGAAGAACAACGCGGAAGAATAACGGGTCTTTTTCGTCTATCGGAATAAAGTATGTTTTTCCCTCCCGCTTGAAACGCACGTCGCCGTCTTCATCAACCTCCGCTTTGAACCCCTCCTCCTTCAGATGGTCGAGGTACATTTTTTGTAGTTTGGATTTTACAGACCCGCCCTTCCCTGCGGTGACCCCAAAAAGCGACTCGCTGCTTGAGCAAAAAAGCATGCAAAACAACCAAACGATTACCAAACGTCCAATTCCTTTGGTTGTTCTTAGCGACATCATGTAAAAAGCACAGTTCCGCCAAAATTATTCTCTCAAACCGTGCACTTTGCAACTTTTTTATTCTCTTCTCCGCCAAAACAACGGCGGTGCCGCTTCAATCACGCAGAGAGCGCAGCTTATTTCAGTTCCGGCCGCAAATAGGCCTTCATGAAGTCGTTGTCTGTCGGGTGCCGAACACCCGGCGCACCCGGGTAAACCAATTCGCAAGAAACCCGGTGGGCATCGCACTGTTCCTTGAGTTTCACCCCGAAATTCGCCGAGTGAGTGGGATCTTTCTCCTCCTGACCGAGGTTGGGCGGCGCGCTGTAGAAAAGCCCAACAGGAGGATCCCCGCGCGAGACCAGCTCATAAGGCGAATACAGCCTGATCCAGGGCATGATTTTATCGCGGGACTCGTAAAAGAGCTGAAATGAGGAAATTTTCGTCTTCGGGTCGGCGGCAATACCGAAGGCATGCGCCCCATATTTGCTGTTTGGCGTCCATTCCCGCATTTGAAGCGGATCCAGCGTGGTCTGGGCGCCTGAGACCGCGGCACACACCACACGGGTGGATTCCCTCGCAATGGGATCGGCGCTTCGCGGTTCGGCCAGATCGTCGTGAAACGCGATCCACAGGCTCGTACAGGCGCCGGCCGACCCGCCCGCAAGACCCACCCTGGTCTTGTCGAGATTCCACTCCCGCGCCTTGCTGCGGCAGAACTGGAGGGCCCGGGCGCAGTCGAACATGGGCCCCTTCACCGGAGGCACCAGCCCGTCGGCGGTGGAATCCTTAATGGTGCGGTACTCCACCGAGGCAACCGAGATTCCCGCATCGAGCGCGGGCTGAAGCATGTGGCGGACCACCGAACGATCTCCCCCGCCCCAACCTCCCCCATGAATGTAAACAAGCAATGGCGTGGGTTTCTCGGACTTTGCCCTCCAAAAATAGATCACCTGCATGCGGTGCGGGCCGTACGAAACGTTCTCGTCGGGTTGGACGGGCAATGCGTACTTCAGGCGCTCGGGGTTGCCGTCATACACAAACGGGGCGGGCTCTTTGGGG
>JBILWF010000295.1:0-4588 GCA_044370075.1 Chthoniobacteraceae bacterium
AGGGTCTGCGCTTCCAAACCCGTACTCCCATGAGCCGTGAACAGCACCACCGGCACCTGTTGCCGCATCAGACAATATTTGTTTGGCGAGGTCCTCCTCCTCGGTGGATGGTGCACGTTGGAAGGCGTGACGGTATAAGGCGCGGATGGATGCGTTGCCGGAGCCCGCATCCGATGTGTGCGGGGGTGTCTGAACCCGGGCCGCAAGCGCACGCGCCTGCTCGATGATGAACGCGTCGTTGAGCGCGAAGAGAGCCTGTTGGGGCACCATCGTCTGGGTGCGCTCGGTGTTTGCAGTATCCGGAGATGGAAAGTCGAAGGCCACAAACAGCGGATTGATGTGCACGCGGTCCACAAACCCGTATACGGTCCGCCTCCCGGAAAAGGGTTCCGAGGTCAGCGACACGGCGCGTCCTCCCGCCGCACGGTCGAGCCTTCCGCTGATTGCGAGCATCCCGTCTCGCATGGCCTCGACATCGAGGCGGCGCCGGTTTGCGCGCCAGAGCCAGGTGTTGTCCGGATCGCACTCGGCGCCCAGCGCCCGGTTCGCGCTGTCCTGCTGGTAGGTGTTGCTGAGTACGATGTCGCGGATCAATTGCTTTGTGGACCAGTTCCGCTGCACCAATGCGGAGGCGAGCCAGTCGAGGAGTTGCGGGTTTGTCGGTGGCTCCGATTGAAGTCCAAAGTCGCTGGTGGTTTTCACGAGCGAGTGTCCCAGCAAATGACGCCACACCTGGTTTGCCCACACGCGCGGCGTGAGCGGGTTGTCTGGGTGCGTGATTGCCTCTGCTAGCTCCTTCCGACCGCTCTGAGTTGAGGAAAAAGGCGTCTTTTTTGGATCTAAAATTTCCAGAAAGCGACGCTCCACGGCTTCCCCGCGTTTTGCTGGGTCACCCCGCACAAAAACCACGGGTTGGGTTGGCTTGGCGGTGTCCTTGACGGCCATGGCGCGGATGGGGGCGCCGGGATGCGTGTTTTCGAGTTCGGCCAATTCGCTGTAGAGCTTGCGGTACTCGGCGCGCGCAGATGCTGTGTTTGGGGCTGTCTTCTCAACGTCTGCAGGTTGAAAGTCGAGAAGCCCGTTATTCTGCGTGAAAGCCTTTCGAATCTGTTCGAAGTCCGATTCGGGACCGGAGATTTTGAGTTTGGCCAAAAGCGACCCGTAAGCTTGGAACAAAGCCTCCTCGCTTTCCGGTTTCTTCTCCCGCAGGACTTCGATCACCCGCGGATGAATGACCAATTCCTTTCCCGGAACACGTCCGGAATTGAGCAAGCCCTTGATTATCTCCCTGCCCTCACCTGCCTCAGTGCCAACGACGGCTGCGAGTGGTCCGAGGATCGGATCGTTCTGCACCGAAGCTGCTTTCTTTAATGAGCGCTTCTGCTCGGCGAGACAGGTTAGTGCTACCGCGGAGAGGGTGGACGTGTTGAGGATCGCATTGAGGGGTCTTTTTTTGTGTTCCATTTCGCAGAGGGCGGCCAAGTAGCGTTCCGGGTTCGCGAGTGTCTCCTCGATCGCCCTGATACGCTCCCGCGCGTTGAGCTCTTCAATCGACCCGCGGATCTTCGCTTTGGATGCGGCATATTCGGCGGAAAGCTTTGGATCCGGTTTTGAATCGGGTAATAGAATGAGCGGCAGGGGGTCCGGAATGACAGAGCTTTGGAACACGCCGTAGAGTGCGTAAAAATCTGTAGTTGGGATCGGGTCAAATTTGTGGTTGTGGCAGCGGGCGCACGCCACGGTGAGTCCCATGATTCCGCGCGTGACGACGTCGATCCGGTCGCTGATCTGCTCGATTTGATTGCGGAGGAAGCGGGGGCCAACGGTTAAAAATCCCAGCGCGGCCAGGGTCGCATCATCCTCCTGTAAACCATATAGATCTGCGGCAATTTGATCGCGGACAAACTGATCGTAGGGCTTGTCGTTGTTGAACGCCTTGATCACATAGTCACGGTAAGTCCATGCAAATGGGTAGCGAAGGTCCTGCCCGGGAAATAAATCCTGCGCATCCGCATACCGCGCAATATCCAGCCAGTACCGTCCCCACCGCTCGCCGAAGTGGGGTGACGCAAGAAGTGCATCAACCTTCGCAGTGACCGCAGCGTTGGCGTTATTGGAGAACGCACTTTGGAAGGCATCCATCTCCTCGGGCGTGGGAGGAAGGCCTGTAAGGTCAAAGTGCAGACGCTTCAAAAGGGTAAATGCACCGGCGCGCGGCGATGGAGGGAGGCCCTTGGATTTGCGCTTGGAATCCACCAGGTGGTCGATGGTTTCGGATCCGCGTGCGAGGGTTGCGGCTTCGGCTGCTGGCAGCGGTTGAAAGGACCAGTGCGTTGCTGCTTTTTTGAAAAGTAGTTCCTGGTTTCCGAGAGCCGGCATTCCGGCCTCCCGCTGGGTTCCTTTTGAAGGCCACTCCGCACCTTGATCAATCCACGCCCTCATGAGGGAAACCGTTGCCTCAGGGAGGCGTTCTTCTTTTTTCGGCGGCATTTCCATGTCCCGTTCGAGGTGCGCCATGAAAAGCAGCAGCGGGCTCTCCGCGCTTTTTCCGGGCACAATCGCAGGGCCGTAGGTCTCGCCCCCACGAAGCGCGTCCTCACGCGAGTCTAAACGCAAGCCGCCTTTTTGTTTGTCCGGGCCGTGGCATGAAACGCACCGTTCTATGAGCACGGGGTGTATGTCGCCAAAATACTTTACGGTCCGCTGCGCGGAATCCGGGAGGTCCGCCTGGGACGCTCGGATGCGTTTTTGCGGCGCCGCAGCCCGGAGGTCTTGCGGGGCGGCGAGCGCAAAAAATGCGGTACTGATGGCAAGCAAGAGCGAGCGGATGGGCATTCTCATGGATCGTGCGGGGGGGATGCTGTTTGGGCTACGCATCTGCGGTCCGCTCAGGGTTGCGCACGCGCGGCGGGTTGGGAGCTGGTATGGCGGACGCGGAGGGACGCGCTTACATCATCGAGAAAGTGGCCACTGAATTCGATGGATGCGGGAAGGTCCGCCAGAGTTTCGCCCGCGAGTGGTGAGCGCCGGAAGGACACTTTGAGCATTACTGACTCCGTTGCCGCGGGAAGTAGCAACTGTGTGGTTGCTGCCTGCCAGGTGTTTGGGTTCCGGTCGAGAAAGCGGCACTCGCCTATACTAAACGCGAGGGCTTGCTCCTTGATGCTGTCCTCGGTGGAGTTCCGCAGATCAACATCCGCAGCCAGCGCGTAAACGGTTACCATCCCGTCGTACCGTTCGCTGGATGGAAATGGGCTTACGTTAAAACGAGCCGAGAGCGATAGCACGACGTCGATACCCTCGCGTTGTTGCCCGAAGCGTTTGACGTCCACAACGCGCATGAGGTCGCCCTGCCTGCTTGGGCGAGGGATGTTTCGTCCGGCGTAATCCGAGCGAAGCACGCGCACCATGCTCAGCCCTTCCGCAGGGTGAACGCCTTGTTGCTCGCGCGTGATCTCGCAAAAGTCCCCGCTCCAGATGTCTTCTTCTGCGGGCACTCCTGTGAAATGCGGGGTCGGCCCCTGCTCGAAGCCCTCGCGCATCAGCGTGAAGACCAGATCACTTGTGCGCACTCCCAGACCGAGCACCATCGAAGCGCTAAAGAGACCAAGGAGCAGTCCGGCCGCGGCGGCCGTAACCGGGCGCCAAGCCGACGGACGAATGGGTTTGCGAGGCTGGCCGGTTTCAAAGTCGGTTGCCCGCGGCGCACGCTGGAAAAGATCCTGCAAGCCCGCATCGATGTCCTGATGCAAAAACCAACGTCTGCGCGCCTCGGGGTTCGAGCGAAGAATATCCTGCAATTCCGCGTGTTCCGCGGGTGTGATTGTGCCGTGTGTATGCGCACCGAATAGATGCGTAAGACGGCTCGTGTTGGGGGTCATACGGTTTCCTCCGCGAGTTTTCGCTGCACGCACTCTGCGAGCAGGCGGCGCAGGTGGTTGAGCTTGTTGTAAAGCGTTTGGGGGGCGCGGTTCATGCGGGCTGCGAGTGTGTTGATGCCCTGATCCTCCAGATATGCCGATCGCACCAGTTGCTGTTCCGGCGGGGCAAGGTTTCCGAGGCATCCCTCCAGGGCGCGCAATCGGCTTTCCCGAAAAGTAAGATCTTCGAGTCTTTCGACTGCGAGCATGTCTAGAAGTTCCTCATCAAATTGCAGCGGGGAACGGGCTGCGAGGCGGATGTAATTTTTTGCCTCGTAGAAGCAAATGGTGCTCGCCCATGCCACGAAATCGGATCCCGGTAAAAAATCCCGGAATTTCCGCCACATTAGCACACTTGCGCGCTGGAGAACATCCTCCGCATCGGGACGGCGCCCCAGCAGGGCCATCAAATAACCCAGTAACTTTGCGTGCGCAGCCGTTAGGGAAGACACAAATTCCGCGTGACGTTCATGGGGCGCATCTTCTGGGGGCGTCGTGCTCATCCAAGTCTGTATGTCCGCAGGGCGCCCAATTTACTGGGGAAAAGTGTCGTCGGGACGGCCTCCAGAAATTGACGTGTTCTTCGCATCTTTCGGCGCATCCCGAGTTTTCCGCCCGTTTTATGCCACTTCCAGCTTTCGCTCCGGGTTTGAGCGGGGACTGGTGGA
>JBILWF010000297.1:0-4578 GCA_044370075.1 Chthoniobacteraceae bacterium
AAAGCCACGTCTACATAGATACCGCCCCCCCCCGAATCCACCGAGCGCACGGAGCGCACCAGACCGTTGCGCAACGGCCCCAGCGAGGTCATGGTCACGATGGCATGCGCGGCGGTGTCCACCGCGTGTACGGAAACAAAATCCCCCTGCCCCATCATTTCGATGGTGCGTGCAGCCCCCTCGTTGGCCAGATCCATTTTCGTCACCGCGCCCGGACCACTTCCGCCCATGGCTGACGCCCCCATGCTCCCCGAGCGGTCCATCAAGATCGCGATCGCCGTCGTGAAACGCTTCTGCGTTTCACGCAAATCCATCGAAACGGGCAAAAGCGGGTCAATCTCCGAAGAATAATAACCGCCGCTTCCAAAACTTGATTTGCCTCCCAGCATCATCAAACCGCCCCCCTGCTCCCGGACATAAAATGGAAGGGCCCGCCGGAAAGCCTGTGGCAGGTGATCCGCGGACACGTTGTGCAGAATCACCAGGCGGACCCCGCCAAGGTCTCCCGGGGCCAGTCCGGAAGGGTTCGCCACGCGCCGCACCGACAACCCGCTCTCCTCCAAATAGGCCTGCACCGGGTCGGGCTCAAAGGAACTCAACAGCAGCACCCCTCCGCCCCCCACCACCTGAACCCAGGCCTCGCCCCCGTTGTTTTCCGCACGGGCATCCACATCGAGCAACCTCACCTGGTAGCGATGCGCCCCGGGCGCAACCAACCGGTCGGTGACGCGCACCAACCCACGCCCTCTTTCAACGCGGGTCTTACCTTCGCGGATGCGAACTCCGTCACGGAGGATCTCAAATTTCACGTCACCATCCCGATTCGAACTGATACGGGATTGAATCAGGAACGCCTCCCGCGCGGAAACGCGCACCGGACCTTCAACCGAATCCACCTGGGCATCGGCCTCCGCGCCATCCACAAACCAACGCACATCGAAGGGGATCCCAGACTTTTGAAGATCCGGCCCCAGATCAGCCACCGACTCCGTGGAGTATCCGTCGCTGACCAGCAACAAACGCACAGGCTTGTTGAGTGTACGCCGCTGCAAAACCCACCGCACCGCCTGCGCCACACTGCTCTGGGTATTGCGCAATTCCTCCTTTTCATTCGTCCGCTCGCGCACCTCCGCCGCGAAATCCGCCACGCGCAACTGCGCATCGGCCGGCTTTGAGCGGCGCAAAAGAGAAAGTATCTCCGCGCCCTGCCTCGCCTCGAACGCCTCCGCCGATGCAGAACGGTCCATCAAAACCCACAGTTCCAGTCCCCCAAAACTCCGGCGCACCACCGGGTGCATCAACGCGAGTACGAGCAACCCGAGCGCGGCCGCCCGCAGGGGACGTTTCCATTGCAAATAGGGCCAGCGCCACGCCGCAAACGCGCACACCGGAACCAACACAGCCCAGTAGGCATTCTCAAACATCACGCCCTCCCTGCCCGGCAGACGCCGCTTTTTTTTCGATCCCCAAACCACGCGTCGAGGTGATCCACGCACCCAGCATCGCCAGTCCTGCCAACACAATCCACAACTCCGTAAACGCATCCGGTTCGGTCTGCTGCTGGTCCAGATCCCCGCTCAACGCCCCAACCTCCCCCGCCGTCGCCGCCTCGGAAAAATCCGATTCGCGCGGATCTAAAAACTGCGACGCCCCCTCAAAAATTGTTTTTTTGGCATCGTCCCGTACCTCGAAAAAACCGGGCCTCCAAGGCGCCCGCACCACGGAGCGCGCGGGCAGGGATTCCTCCCCACCGGAGGAGGGGTGCATGCGCCAGCCCCGGCCGGCGGCCACGGATATAGCCCCTCCCGCCAGCGCATTTTCGCGGCAGAATCCCGCGGCCGAAGCCTGCACCTGCGACAAAAACCGCCCCATGAGCAGCACCATCGCAGGCAGTCGATCCACGTTGGATTTGGAAAAAGGGAAATTGCACCACAACCGCGGACTGCCCCCTGCATTGCCCAGCCAGATGAGCGCCTTACCCCCGCGCCACACAAGCACCGTGTCCCCGGCCTCCGGTTTCAAATCACCGACCGCGCCAACCAAAAGCCCCTGCCAGTCGAGCGCCATCATCAGGGGATGCTCCTCCCCCACGGCCACGCCGGGCGGGGCGGGAAATTCGCTCTGCGCGAACAGCACCATAGCCCCCCCGGGTATCATGGCACCCTGACTCGCCGGGGCCACCAGCACATGAACCGAACCATCCCCGGAAAACTCCGCACCCGGAACCGTAGCCACCACGCGGCGCGTCCAGTCCACCGCGCCGGATCCTGCAAGCGCACAGCCCACGCGGATTAAACGCGGTTGGGGCGCGACCAACTCCAGCACGTCATCGAGCGCAAACGCATCGTCCGTCAGGCGCAGGCGAGCACGGGTTGCATTCGCGGGAAAAGTACCCCGCAGCGTGACCAACCCGCCGGCGGGCAGTTCCACACTTTCCCTGGGTGTGTCCCCGGATTCATCGCTCCAAAACCACTCCCGCTTTTGCGTCCCGGCCGACCAGTTCCGCACGATGGCCTCCCACAGCGTTTGCTCCCCCTCCTTCCACACCCGCAAACCCGCCCACCCGCAGTTTGCAACGGGTTCGCCAAAGGCGAGGGTTTGCACCCCGGCGGGCAGCCCCTCGCGTTGCCGGTCGGTGATCCACAGAACCGCGCCGGGAACGTTCCCTCGCGCGATCACCGCCGAAGTGAGCACGCGATGCAAGTCCGCCTCGGCGCGCACCCATTCACTGCTTCGCACCGCGCTCAACGCCGCATCAAGGCTGGATCCGCGGTACAGCGGATCCATGGCCTGCGAGGCGCTAAGCACCGTCCACTCCGTGTACACGGGACTGCGCGCAAGGGGACGCAACGCGTGTTCAAGCCCGTCCAAAACGCGCGTCCGAAACGCCCCCATGGACGCGGAATCATCCACCACCAATGTGATCCGCCGCCACGCACCCGAGTACACCCAGCGCGGTTGACTCAACACCCAGGCCAGCAGCAACGCCGCAAGCACCTGCAACCACAGCGTCCATGAATTGCGCAACCGCCGGAACACGACGCCCCGGGGCGTCGCGGGATTCACCGGTCCAAGCAGAAAAAGCGTGCTCGCTGGAAAAATCCGCGTGCGCTCCTGCAAAAAATGAACCGCCACCAACGCGGGCACCGCAAGCAGCGCCCACGCTCCGGCCGGATTCCCAAAAAACAGTCCCTTCACGATGCACAGTTCCCGTTGCCAGCCTTCATCCCGCCGCGTCGACCGCACCCGCGGGCAACGCAAACCGCCCCAGACTTTCGGACAGATCCATCGAATCTGGAATCCGCGCAAAGGCAATCTGACGTTGGTGGGCGGCTTCCTCCCAAAGCGAAAAGTGCGATGCATACGCCTCGCGGTACGCACGTAAAACCGCGGCATCCACGCAAATCACGCGGCGTTGCGCGGACTCGCAATCGCGCAAATCCACGTTTCCCTCCCACAGGGGTTCGGCTTCCTCCCCGGCAAAGGGAACGAATAAAACCGCCTGCCCCGCGCCGCGCGCAAACGCATCCAGCACCGGTCCCGGGTCACCGGGCCACAGCAAGTCGCTAATGAATACGCGCATTCCCCCAGAGCGCCACAGCACGCTGTCCCAAGCCGGAGCAACGGGATCGACACCCTCCGCATTTTCCCAGCACAGAGCGTGCACCGCCCCGGGCTCGACTGGATGCACCCGGCGCGCCCCACATTCCCAGATGCGAACCGAGGCACCATCAGCGCGCGCGGAATCGACCGCCCACGCCAGCAGAGAGCGCGCGCCCGCGTCCTTCCGCGCCGTCATTCCCATTGAGGCGGACACATCGACCACCACGTCCAACAGGGGACTCACTTCCGGACGAAAAACCTTCAAGGTGTGCACGCCCGTGCGGCCGTAGACAGCCCAGTTCAAGTGCCGCAAATCGTCCCCCGGCGCGTAGGGCCGGTGATCCTCAAAATCCAAGGCACCTCCGGTTCCCCGCCCCTGGAAGCCACCGGAACCCCCACGCCACCGCTTTCCCCGCCACGGCAGGCGCCAGCGTTCCCGCGCCCGGCGCACCGCCAGGGCCAATGCGAAGTCCGGAGTGCTCATGCCGCGGAGTCAGACCACGGCCGGTCTCCGCCCTCGTTGGCCCCGCTCACTTCCGGAGTGCGCGTTCCCGACCAGAAATTTTTCCATACGCGTTTTTTGCGAATCCAAACCGCCCCCAGAATGAGCACGAGCACGAAATGGATACAAAACGCGGCAATGTTTCCGACGATAAACGTGCTCACGTACTCGGGCTTTATGTCAAATTTTTCGAGATCCTTGTACGTCCAGGAAAAGAGGAGCGGGATGAACATTCCCGCCACCCGAACACCGGGGAATCCCGCGATGGTGAGCAACTTGGGTACCGGTGCCAAAAGTGTAGAGATCGCCGCAAGCCATCCAAATATAGGGCGCGGATCGCGCTCGCGCACCACCCCGTTGACATCGCGTTTTCCCGGAAAAAAAACCCGCCACAAGAAAATCAAAAACAGAAGGTAGGATGCGACATGGAAGCCCATGGCGAACAACTCCCGGTCCTTGGCGGGGTTCAAACC
>JBILWF010000298.1:0-4542 GCA_044370075.1 Chthoniobacteraceae bacterium
CCCGCGCCGTGCTCTGAAGCCGTTCTGCGGAGGGGCGCCGCCGGCTGGTGCGGGGGGAGTCCCCTAAGTTCCCGGTGCGTTTTTACGGGCTGGATCGTTCCCCCGGGAGCGGAGTGCGGGAGCGGCCGGGGGGAGGCGTGTGCCTGCGGGGGAAAAAGGGGTGTGTGGGGGGCTTCGGGCGAGCCGGAAGGCAACCGGCCGGACCCGGGTTTTGGCGAGGGATCCGCGCCGGGGTTACGGCGCTCTGGCGCCGGGGGGGCTGGTGGCCTTGGGGGCGTGTTTTGTGAAGGGGTGGCCGGGGTGCGGTGGCCCAGGCAGAGAGACCACGCCTCCTCCAGATGCCGGGGAAGGGCTTCCGCCACACCGTCCCACGCCGCCGCGGCGCGCACCGTGCGAAGGACGGCCATTTCGGCGCGCAGTCCCTCGAGTCCCCTGTGATGGGCATGCTCGGCAACGTGAAGGCGGATCGATTCGGGAATCCGTGTTTGGCGCAGGCGTTCCCGCGCCGTCCGAAGGTGCGCGAGGAGTTCCCGCTCGGCGGATTGCCAGCCCGCGGAGAATCGCTCTGGATCTTCCTCAAAATCAAGCGCCCGGCGCGCGATTTCCATACGCTGCGCGGCCCCGGGTGGCGATTGCACAGAAACGCCGTGCGCAAAGCGGTCTGAAAGCTGAGGACGCAGCTCGCCCTCCTCCGGGTTCATGGTGCCAATAAGAATGAAGCGGCTGGGGACCCTGCGGGAAATGCCGTCCCGCTCCATGCGGTAGGTGCCGGAGGCTGCGCAGTCCAAGAGCAGGTCGGAGAGGGTGTCCGGCAGCAGGTTGATCTCGTCCACGTAGAGAACTCCGCCGTGGGCGGCTTCGAGCAGACCCGGTTGGGGGCGCCATGTGCCCTGCCCGAGCAGCGCGCCGGCATCCACGGAGCCCAGAAGGCGGTCCTCGGAGACACCCAGCGGAATCTCCACAAAAGCCTCCCCGGTGGCCCGCGCCTCCAACGCGGCGAGGAGCGACCCGAAGGAGCGTGCGATTGTGGACTTGGCGCACCCACGGTGACCCAAAAGAAGGGAGCCTCCCAGGCGGGGATCCACCGCATGCAGGAGAAGGGAGCGGACGGCCGACTCCAGACCCAAGATTGCGGTGAAGGGAAAAGGCGGGGTGGGATCCACGGGGTGAGATTTTCATTGTCCCGGGCTTTTGGGAAGTCTTGGGTTCACAAGGGAGGGGGTGGCGAGTTCGGGGAGCCGGATGTTTTTTTTGCAATCCTAGAGCTGAAGGGGGGGATGGCACGGGGCCTGCTCCGTTAGGAGGGGAATGAACGTAGGATCATACAAAGGCGCTGCGGCCCTCACAGCTTTGGATCAGTGGCAGCAGAGTATAGCCCAGAACCTCGCTTACGCGGCGGTGATCGGCTATAAAAGGGACCAAGCGAATTTTAATGGAGTGATGTCTGACGTGGAGCGTCTGAAGTCGGGCGACAATGTGACGCGGGTGGTCAAGGGGAGCATGCCTAAGATAGAAAACTCGGTTGACCCAACGCCGGCAGCCAACCGGTACACCGGGGTGGAGACGGATTTTTCCATCGATGGTCCCGGGTTTTTCCGGGTGCGCAAACCCGACGGAAGCTTGGCCTACACACGCTCGGGTGAATTCCGGTTAAATCAGGATCGTGTTCTGGTGACTCAGAAGGGCTACCAAGTCGAAGGCGAAAACGGTCCGATTCAGTTTCAGCAGCAGGGAGGGCGTATATTCATCAACCAAATCGGAATGATCGTCCAAGGCAGCCAGCAGATCGGCCGTATTGGGGTGTTTCGCTTCAATGATCCGGAGAATTTGAAGCGGGCGGGCGATTCCCTTTTGGTTCCGCGGGAGGGGCAGACGCCAACTCCCGTGGAGACTGCGTCATTAGTGCACATGACGTTGGAGGAAAGCAATGTGCAGCCGATGAAGGAGGCTATTTCCATGGTGATGGTTTCCCGGGCCTACGAGGCATCCCGGAAAGTTATTGAGGTCAATGACGAGATAATAGGTAAAGCCATCCAAAACCTCGCCGGAGGTGTTTAACCGCCCGCCCCGCCCTTTGAATTCGTCCAACCTTTTGAGCAACGCCCCAAATAGCAAAGCATTATGATCCAATCACTGTACGCCGGAGCGACCGGCATGGAAGCGCAGCAGTTGAACCTGAACAACATCGCGAACAACATCGCGAACGCGAACACGAACGGGTTCAAGCGCATGAAGATAGAATTTCAGGATTTGCTGTACCAGAAGCCCAGAACGGCAGGTGCGGACGTGGGAAATGGAAATATTTTGCCTACTGGTGTGGAAATTGGAAATGGGTCGCGCGTGGTGGCCACGTCGAAGGTGTTTGTTCAGGGGCAGCTCAAGCAGACGAGCGGAAAGTTGGATATGGCAGTGGAAGGTGATGGATTCTTTCAAGTGCTGCGTCCGGACGGGACGTTTGCCTACACCCGCGACGGAGCCCTCAAACAAGATTCAAATGGCCGGGTTGTGACGAGCGATGGTTTGCCGGTTCAGGGATTTACGCCCGTTCCCCTCGGGGCAACGCAGATCGACATAAGCCCCTTGGGACAGGGTCAATACTCGGGCCCGGGAGTGGCGCCGGTGCCGTTTCAAATTCAGCTGACGCGTTTTGCGAATCCGAGCGGGCTTCGGAGCTTGGGAAATAACCTGTACGAGGAAACCATCTCCAGCGGCCCCGCTCAGCAGGCGAATCCGGGGATTCAGGGCATGGGTACAATCGTTCAAGGTTTTCTGGAATCCTCCAACGTGAATGTGGTGGAGGAGATGGTGAATATGATTCAAGCCCAGCGGGCCTACGAGTTGAACTCCAAGGCGATTACTACGTCGGACGAGATGCTCTCGCAGTTGGCGAATTTGAAGCGCTAACCAGCGCTGATTTTTGCGGCCGGGCCCTGACGATGAAACGGCTCCCTCATTTGTTCGCAGTTTCGGTGCTGTGTTTTTTCGGCGCGGTTCCGTTCGCCCATGCGGATTTGAAGGACCTTCTGAAGCCCGTTCCCGGAGCGCAAAGCGAGCGGGAACCCGTTAGAACGCGTCCCACTTCTGGCGCATCTGCAGGATCTAGTGCGGAGGGCCTGAAGGAAGAGAGTGCGGAGAAAAAAGAGGGAGCTGCTGGTTCAAAAAACGGAGTCAAAACAGATGGTACCCTCCGGGAAATCACTGAGTTGGAAGTTGCGGAAGCCGTCCAGAAGGATTTGCTGCGGCGCTTTCCCTCTCTTGGAGATTTAAAGGTGAATCTTTCCCGTCCCTGGAAGCCGCTGGCACTCCCTGCCGGGGACTTTTTTGCCGAGTGTCTGCAATTACCCGGGAACGGCTTGAGCTCCAACATGAGCTTTTCGGTGCGGATCGTGAGCGGAGGTCGCATTTTGGGTGAATTTCCGATGCAGGCCCGCGTGGAACTCTGGCAGGAAGTCTGGGTCTCCTCACAGAGACTGGACAAGGGGCAGGTTCTGGACCGCGGGATGCTGAACACAGTCAAATTGGATGTGTTGCGTGAGTATGTACCGCCTCTAACGGTCGATCAGGACTATTTAGGTTTTGAATTATCCCAACCGCTGCAACCGGGACGCCCCCTGACCCGGCGCGACATTGTAGAGCGGACGGTGGTCAAGCGCGGTCAGATCGTGGAGGCGGTTGCCACAGAAGGGTCTATCAAGATCCGGATGCGTGCCCAAGCGCTGGAAAACGGGCCCGCGGGCGCAATGATCCGAGTGAAGAATGTGGACTCCCAGAAGGAGTTCGTTGCTCAAGTTCTCAATGAAAACCAAGTTCAGGTTCGTTTCTAGATTTACTGTGGGGACGGCTTTTGTGGCCGTGAATCTTGCGGTGCTGTTGTCTTATCACTCGGCGCAGGCCGGTTCCCTATGGCGGGAATCTGTCACGGATGAAAGAGGTATGTTTGCGGACAAAAGAGCTCGGCGCGTAGGGGATATCCTAACTCTGGTTGTGAGCGAGAGGATTTCTTCCTCCGATGATCTCAACATGACGAGTATACGGTCGGCAGCCGGAACCAAACCGGGTCTGGCATCCAACCTCATCAATCAATTCATTGCGGGAGTTTCTCCCAGGAGTAGTCAGAAAAACGCAGAAGGCACCCCGATCAGTCCGCCGGACGGGAGCCGCGGGTTTCCTGGCAACCTGCTTCCGCGAAACCAAGCGGATGTGGCGTCTTATTTGGACCCTGCGAATGCGTCTCTCCTTGTGCCAGGTAACCGGGACAAACAGACCCAGGTTCTCGTGTTAAACACGCAGCTTGCGGTTCAAGTGATCGACGTGCTTCCGAACGGCAACATGGTGGTGGAGGGCATCCGCCAGGTCACTTTCTCGCAGCAGAAAGCTTATGCTTCGATTCGCGGCATTGTGCGCGCCATGGATGTCACCGTTCAGAACACAGTTCCATCGTCTCTGCTCGCGGACGCGCGAATTGACATCGTTCCCGATGGCCCAAACGCCAACACTTTTCGCAAGGGGTGGCTTCACAAGCTGGATGAAAAAATTTCACCG
>JBILWF010000299.1:0-4541 GCA_044370075.1 Chthoniobacteraceae bacterium
CCCAAAACGCATGTGGTCATCGCAGGCGACGACCGGGTTGCCTACGGCAAAAAGGCCCCCGATGGAAAAACCTACAAGCAGGTGATGCTGGAAAAATTTCCGTTGGATCCGGCGCGCACACACTTTGTGGGATCCCTGCCCTACGGCGAGTATGTGAAGCTTCTGCAGTGCACTTCTGCGCACGTGTATTTGACGCGTCCGTTTGTTTTGTCGTGGTCGCTTTTGGAGGCGATGGCGTGCGGCGCGCTAGTCGTTGGATCGGATACAGCCCCGGTTCAGGAGGTGATCACCAACGGCATCAACGGGCTTCTGGTAGATTTCTTCAGGCCGGATCAACTGGCCGCCACTCTGGACCGCGTGCTCGCGAAACCGCGTGATTTTGATCTGATCCGCGAAAAAGCCAGACAGACCGTGGCCGCCCAGTACGACGTAGTGTCCTGTCTGAGGCAGAAGATGGCGTGGCTTTCCGGTTTAATGAATGCGGCGAAGCGCTGAGGCTGCAAAAGCGGCGGGGCGCCCCGGGTTTGCCTCAATCCACTGTCTGACTCACCCAAAGAGTCCGTGCACCACCTCACCGTGCACGTCAGTGAGACGAAATTGGCGGCCCTGGTAGCGGAAGGTGAACTGTTCGTGGTGGATTCCGCACAGGTGCAGGAGGGTGGCCTGCATGTCGTGAATGTGCACCGGGTTTTCGATGATGTTCCATGCGAAATCATCCGTGGCGCCGTATGTTGTGCCGCCTTTGATGCCGGCTCCGGCCAGCCACATCGAGTAAGCGCGTCCGAAATGATCCCGGCCATTGGGCTTCGCCGGGTTGCCCTGGCCGAAGGGGGTGCGCCCGAATTCGCCTCCCCAAACTACCAGAGTATCCTCCAGAAGGCCGCGCTCCTTGAGATCCTGCACGAGTGCGGCACTTGGCGCATCAGTGTCGCGGCACTGTTGTTCGAGCTGTGTGAAGAGATTGCCGTGCTGGTCCCAGCCCGAGTGCATGAGTTGGACAAACCGTGTGCCTCGCTCGAGCAGACGGCGCGCGACCAGACAGTTGTTTGCGAAGGTGCCCTTGGTGAGCGCGTCCGGTCCATAGCGGTCCAGAACGTGCCGGGGTTCGCTCGAGAAATCGAGCAGGTCCGGCACGCTGGCCTGCATGCGGTAGGCCATTTCGTATTGAGTGATGCGCGTGTCGATTTCCGGGTCCCCATACTCCCGTAGATGGGCTTCGTTGATGGAGCGGATGTCGTCGAGCAGGGCCCGCCGCTGCGAGCGGCTCATGCCGGGCGGGTTTTCGAGGTAGGGAACCGGATCCCCCACGTTGCGCAGTCGCACACCCTGATAGCGGCTCGGAAGAAAACCGCTGCCCCAGTAGTAGTCGTAGAAGAGCTGTCCACAGCTCCTGCTTTTGTCCGAGGAGGTCATGACTACAAACGCGGGCAGGTCGCTGGATTCACATCCCAGCCCGTAGCTGAGCCACGCGCCAATGCTGGGACGCCCGGGTACCTGGGATCCGGTCATGAAAAAAGTCACGCCCGGTGCGTGGTTGACGGCTTCGGTGGTCATTGAACGCACCACGCAGATGTCATCCGCCACGGAGCCGATGTTCGGCAGCATGGAGCTGAGTTCCAGGCCGCTTTTCCCATAGCGCTGGTACGGCTTGATGGCGGGCGTGATGGGCCAGCGGGAGTAGTTTGCGGACATCGTTGAAAGGCGCGTGCTCCCGCGCACGCTGTCGGGAATGTCCTGTCCAGCCATTTGTTGCAGAATGGGTTTGGGATCCATCAGATCCACGTGCGAGGGGCCGCCTCCCTGCCACAGGCAAACAACGCGCTTGGCCCGGGGGCGCAGGTGGGGAAGTTCCGGTTGTCCGGCGGGAATATGAGCGGCACCCGGGGTCGCGATGGTACCGTGCGCCCTGTGGGGCAGCAGGGAGGAAAGCGCGATGGCGCCTATGCCGTGGCCCGCGGTTCCAAAGAGCTGCCTGCGCGTTACGCGCTGGGTGTTGAGGAGAAGTTCCGTGTGCATGGAGCAGTGCGGGGAGCGGGTTATTCGCGGGTGAGTGCTTCGTCGAGGTTGAGGATCCCAAGACAAACGGCGCTGAGCGCGGCGTGTTCGGCGGTGTCGAGTTGGGAGTTGCGCGGGGCGGTTCCGATGGAGACTACGCTGGTGGCAGCCTCGGCGTTGGATTGAAAAAAGCGGCGCTGGGTATCCAGCATCTGGCGCAGGGCGCTCAGATCGCTTTCTTTTGGCGGGCGGGCGAGCACGCGGCGGAACGCATACGTGAGGCGCTGGTCCGTGTCCGCGGTTTTTTCCATGCTGCGCTGGGCCAGCACACGCGCCGCCTCGGTCCAGGTGGGATCGTTGAGGGTGGTGAGCGCGTGCAGGGGCGTGTTGGTAGTGCTCTGACGGACTTTGCACACCTGCCGGGTGGAGGCGTCGAACATGTTCGCGGGGCCTATCGTGCGCCGCCAGAAAGTGTAGAGGCTGCGCCGGTACAGGTCTGAACCTGACGAGGCCGGGTAATGGAAATCTCTTTCCTTAGTGATGGAGAGCGTCTCCCAAATGCCCTCCGGTTGGTAGGGATACACGGGTTTTCCGCCGGTGCGCGAATCCAGCAGTCCGCTTGCGGCGAGGGCCACGTCGCGCAGCACCAGTGCGGAGGCACGAATGCGCGCGCCTCGCGCCAGAAGACGATTTTCGGGATCCTTTTGGAGGAGCTCGGGACTTACGCGGCTGGATTGACGGTACGTGGCACTGGTGACCAGCAGGCGCACCATGCGTTTCTGGCTCCACCCTTGGCCGGCGAATTCCTCGGCAAGCCAGTTGAGGAGATCGATGTGTTCCGGCATCTCGCTTTGCACGCCGAGATCTTCGGCGGTCTTAACCAGGCCGGTCCCGAAGAGCAGCTGCCAGATGCGGTTCACCTGGACACGCGCCGTGAGAGGATGATCGGGTTGGAAGAGCCACTGGGCGAACCCGAGGCGGTTGCGCGGCGTGTTGTCCAACGGAGCCGGAAGGAAGGCCGGCGTGGCGAATCCGACCTTCTCCTTCGGTTTGAGATACTGTCCGCGGTCGAGAAGAAAGGTTTCCCGTTTTTTGTCGTCGCGCATGATCATCACGCGCGGAATAAGTTCCTTGGTAATGCGCTCGGATTCTTTTTTGAGCGCGAGTTCTTGCTTGGAGGCGGGATCCGCTGCGGCGATACGGGGCCAGACATCCTCATCAAAAATACGGCGCATGCCCGTGTTCAGTTCTTTGGTTTGGGCGGCGGAGCGCTTGGAGGATTCAATGCGCAGGATGGCGGAGAAGTTTTCGGGAATCGGGCTTCCAGGCCTTTTGGGATTGGGCATTTCGGGCGTGGCGGCCTGCATCCAGGCTGCAAACGCGAGGTCCCGTTTTTCTTGGGTCCGTCCCTCGGTTTGGACCTTCTGCAGTTCCCCTTCGATTTCCTGCAGCTTATCGGCGAACTCGGGGGTGCGCAGTTCGAGGAACGGCGGTGCGATGCGCATGGGACCCGGGATGATGGGGGCGGTGCCGTTTTCCGAAACCTGGTTGAAGGCGTCTAGAAGCCCGTAGTAGTCGCGCATGGAAATGGGGTCGTATTTGTGGTCATGGCATTGCGCGCAGGCCATGGTGAGTCCCAGCCAGACGGTGGAGGTGGTGTCCACGCGGTCGAAAAGGATGTTGAAGCGTTGTTCCTCGGGAATGGCGCCGCCTTCGCCGTTGAGCAGATGGTTGCGGTTGAAAGCCGTGGCGATGAGTTGGTCGTTGGTCGGATTGGGCAGCAAATCGCCCGCGAGTTGTTCGATGGAAAACTCGTTGAAGGGCATGTCCTTGTTGAGCGCGTTAACCACCCAGTCCCGCCACACCCATTGGAATGTGTCACCGTCCTGTTGGAACCCATTGCTGTCGGCGTAGCGGGACGCATCCAGCCACGGCAGCGCCATGCGCTCGCCGTAGTGGGGGGAGGCAAGCAGGCGCTCCACGATTTTTTCGTACGCGTCCGGAGCGGTGTCTCCTACGAAAGCGTCGACTTCCTCGGGTGAGGGAGGCAGTCCTGTCAGATCCAACGAGAGCCGCCGGATGAGCGTGGTGCGGTCAGCCTCCGGCGAAGGGGACAATCCGCCGGCTTCGAGTCGCGCGAGTACGAAACGATCGATGGCATTCCGGATCCAGTCGGTTTTCTTCACCGCGGGAGGCGCCGGGCGTTCCGGTTTGGAAAAGGCCCAGTGCTGTTCGTATTCGGCGCCCTCCACAATCCAGCGCTTGAGGAGCTCCTTTTGCTGTGGCTTGAGCGAGCGGTGTGATTTGGGCGGCGGCATCAGCTCGTCTCGGGAGTCGGAGAAAATACGGGTGACGAGAGCGCTCGCCTCGGGCTTGCCCGGAACGATTGCTCTTTCTCCGGACTCTGCGGGAAGCAGGGCCTCCTCGCGCACATCCAGACGGAGTCCGGCCTTGCGTTTGTTGGAATCCTGCCCGTGGCAGTAAAAGCAGTTTTCCGAGAGGATGGGACGCACATCCCGGTTAAAATGAATGTGTTCCAATTCGGT
>JBILWF010000011.1:0-13277 GCA_044370075.1 Chthoniobacteraceae bacterium
TGCCTGCGTCTCGCTTTTGAATTTCAGAGAAGGGCAAATCGCGAATTTTTCCATCGGTGCCCGTGGTCCGCTTGAGGGTTGCGTCGTGGCAGACAACCACCTTGTGATCGGCGCTTAAGTGAACATCCAGCTCGATGGCGTCCGAACCGCGTTCCCACGCGAGCCGGAAGGCGGCGAGTGTGTTTTCGGGAGCATCCAGCGATTCGCCGCGGTGGGAGATAAATTCCACGCCGTGGCCGGGGTTGTTCATGCAGCCCAGGGCGGCAAGGGCCAACGACTTCAGGGGGGTAAGGCGCATCATGGGGTGCTGAAGGCTTGCCGATTTAGAGGCCTCTCGAAAGCAGAAGTTTTAGCAAAGCGCGGCAAATAAAAAATGGCTCTCCCCTGTTTATTTGAGGATGCCGTTTTCCCGGAGGAACTCGAGGGAACGTTCCATGGTGCGGTTGAAGTCCGCGTCCGTGTTTCCCTTTCGGAACAGCGAGCCGTTGAAAAAACCGTGGTCCCTGCCTTCAAAGGGAACCAGCTCGCAGACATTCCCCTCTTCCTTCATTCGCTTTGTGAAACGTTCGGCATTTTCGAAGGGCACGGTTTTGTCGGCTGTTCCATGAAAGAGAAGGGTGGGAGCGAGGCCTTTCCGCACCTGATGGCAGGGGGAAAGTTTGGTTTGTTGGTCCGGTGTGAATTTTTTGGAGCCATATCCCTCGGCCGTCGTATCGAGCACGGGGTTGAAAAGAATCAGTGCGTTTGGAATCGAGCGGATGCCGGCGTCCTCGCCTGCCTCCTCCGCGCCCTCAACAACACCGGAGCAAGCGGCGACATGGCCTCCGGCCGATCCCCCCGCGGCTACAATCCGCCCGGAATCGACGCCCAATTCGGCGGCGTGGGCGCGGATCCAGCGGATGGCGGATTTGCCGTCTTTGACGCATTCGAGAGGTGTTGTTTTGTGACGGCCGCCCACGCGGTAATCGGCGCAGAAGGCGAGCATTCCGTGGTCGGAGAGGATTTTGGCCTGTTGGTGAAACTGCTTCGGGCTCCCACCCACCCAGCCTCCTCCGAAGAAGAAAACAACTGCAGGGCGGCGGTCCGCTGGTTTGTGTCCGGTGGGTTCGAATACATCGACGCTCAAAACGGTTTCCCCCACCGTCTTGTAGGGGACGGTGCGGGTCGGGGCGGTTTCCGAGGCGACAGAAATTACTGCAAGGGAGAAGGATGATAAAACGGAAGAAAGAGTTCGGTTCATGGGGATAGTGAAAGGCGGGGGATCGGATAGGCGCTCCGGTTTATTGCGAACCGGACTCGCGCTCCTTCTTTTTAAACTTTGGAAAAGAGGGGCGGTTGTTTGGCGCAGGACGCGGCCCGAATTCCGCCTCAAGCAGGGTATGAAGCCGGGCGAGGACAGGTGCGTGGTCGGGATTGCCGGCAACGTTGTAGTAGTTGTCCGAGTCTGAAGTTTGATCATACAGCTCGTTGGACCCGTCGTTTCGTTCAATGAGTCGCCAGTGAATGTCCCGCACCGTGCGACCGTTTCCGAACTGGCAGAACGCGGCCGCTTTCCCCCGGGCTTTAGGATCTTTGAGCAGGGGAAGAAAGCTTTTGCCGTCGAGGCCGGCGGGTGAGGGTAAATGCGCGATGTCACAAAACGTCGGGAACAAATCGAGCAGTTCGACAATGCCGTCCGCCGAGGCTCCTTTTGTTGCCTGCGGATGGTGAACAATGAGAGGAACGCGCATTACCTGCTCGGTGATGGTGTGTTTGCACCACTGTCCGCGCCAACCCAGATGGTAGCCGTGATCACTGGTGAACACTATGACCGTGTTTTCAAGCATTCCGCTGGATCGCAGATGATCCAGCAGGCGCCCAATTTGTCGGTCAAGGAAAGATACCGCCGCGTAATATCCCCGCAGGCCCTCGCGTTGGCGGGTTTCGCTCATTTCAATTCCGGGTTCGTAAAGCAGGGAACCCGCGGGCAGGGGAGATGCATTTGCCGGAGCGGATTCCACCGTGAAGCGGGAGGGGCTGAGTTTTTCAAAGTCCTCGCGCAGGGCGTTCCAGGGCACATGGGGGGCGTGAAATCCAATGGCCGCAAAGAAAGGCTTTTGGACATCCCGTTCCTTTTCAAAAAACTCGATGGCACGATCGGTGCGCACACTGTCGTCGATGGCGTCGGGGGTTTCCGTTATGCCGATGAAGGAGATGTTTTTGCGTTGTGCTCCGAGGTCCTCGTCCCAGGAGCTTCTTTGAAGGCGTATTTTGGCGGCCATGTCTTCGCGTTTGACCCGCACGTCCCAGGCCTTGGGGTCGACGTAGCGATCATTTGGATCGTCGTGATCGATTTTGCCGATGGCACAGGTCTGGTACCCCTGCTCTCGAAACCATCTGCCGAGGGTCATCGTGTCGGGATGGTCTATAAAATGGTTCGCCCTGGCATGTTTGTTGTTCAATCCAAGCATGAAAGAAGTGCGGCTTGGAGTGCACACGGCCCCTTGTGCGTACGCGTGCTGGAAGACCACCGACTCGCGTGCAAGCCGGTCGATGTGTGGGGTGCTGGCGGCTTTGTCCCCGTAACAGCCCAGCCGGGGTGCGAGGTCATCGGCGATCAGGAAAAGGATGTTCGGTTTTTTAACCTCGGCACCGTGCACCGCGTGAAAACCGGTCAAAAACAGCACGAGAAAAAAAAGGGGCTTCATGAAAAAGGGGGGCTGCCTGCGGTCAGTTCCGGTTCGGGGTCCGCAATGGATTCTTGTGCAGGAAAACCCGCACGCGCCGAAAGGTTGCGCTTTTTGGCGGGACAACCGCGAGCGCTGGTATTCGGGCCGGTACCCGAAACGCGGGGTTTTTCGTTGCAATAAACCTGCCAGCCGCGGGTAATTTCTCATAAATGGTCTGCTCACCCCCCTCAGGCAGTCTCGCTGCTGTTTGGCAGATAAACCCGATTTCCCGCGTGCTCCCAGGCTATCACGCCTCCCGTGCCGCAGTGTGAGTCTCTCCCGTTTAACCCGGGCGCTACAGCCCGCCGTGGATGCCGTCTGAAATCCAAAGTCACCATGAACACCCGCCGCCAGTTTCTTCGCAGTTCGTCCGCGCTGATCGCGCTCCCTGCCTTGGAGTCGCTTGGTTTTCGAGCCTTCAGTGCGCCCCAGGCAGCCGCTCCACCCAAGCGCGTGGTGTTTCTCGGCTTTGGCTGGGGAGTGACCAACGAAACGTGGTTTCCGGATGTGAAGCAAACGGGCTCCGAGTACGCGCTTTCCGAGGGGTTGAAGCCTCTGGCACGGCACAAACAGGACTTCACCGTAGTGCAGGGATGTTCCAACAAATTCAGCAACGAAGCACTTTTTGGCTCACCGGCGCAAATCGTTACTCCCAGCCCGGGCAAAGCTTTTCCAACAGCATCAGCGCGGATCAGGTTGCTGCGGCGCACATTGGCAGGGATACGCGGTTTTCCTCGATTCAGCTGAACACGCCGGACGTGCAGAATTCCGGGCACGGGGCGGGGTTGTCCCTTGCGTGGGACCAGCGCGGCAAACCGATTGCGGGGTTGGACAATCCAGTCCTCGCCTTTCACAAACTTTTCTCGGATGAAACCACGCCGCTCGCGGATCGGCAGGCGATGCTGGCGCAAAAGCGCAGCGTACTGGACGCGGTTTTGCACGATGCCCGGCGGGTTCAGAAGGGGCTGACCAAGACCGACACGGACAAGCTGGAGGAGTACTTTCAGAGTATCCGCGATATTGAAGTTCGGCTGGCCAAGGACGAGCAATGGCTCAGCGTTCCCAAGGCGAAGGCCTCCGTCAGCGAACCCAAGCCGGGTCTCGAGGGCCGGGAAGAGATCAAGGTGATGTATGATTTGATTGTGGCGGCACTCAAGACTGACACAACGCGCGTGGTGACGTATCGCCAGCCCGTGGGAACCCTGTTGAAGAGCCTCGATCTGAAGGTCGCGCCCCACGACATGAGTCATTATTCGCCCGGGGAACGCATGGCGGCTTCGCAGGCGCGCGACACCGCGCAGAGTGAATTGCTGGCCGGCTTAATCGACAAACTCAAGGCCGCAAAAGAGGTCGATGGCACCAGTTTGTTTGATCATGTGGCCCTGGCCTACGGCAGCAACATCCGCACCATTCACTATTTGGACAATTGTCCCACGCTGGTTGCCGGGGGCGGGGCAAACCTCAAGCTGGGCCAGCATCTGGTTCTGCCCAAAGACACGCCCCTGTGTAATGTGTGGCTGACGATGCTGCACGGAATCGGGATCAGTCCCAAACAGCTGGAACGGCATGGGGACAGCTCGGGCGTTGTGAATGCGTTGATCGCCTAAAGCAAAGCGCGGCGTGGGTTTGAACTTCTGGGGCTGGGTGAAAGTCCGCTGAGCCGGGCCCCGTGGTTCTCCGCTGCATTCTCGAATTTTTTCCCTTCCGTCATGAGCATCCTTCGTCTTTTTACGGCAATCCTTCCCGCAGTTGTTGGAGTTTTAAGTGCGGCGGCGGCTGCTCCGGAGGCAGTTGTGAATGAAAAGCACCGCGCTGTTTTCAGGGAGTATTGTGAGGGGTGTCACAACGCGGAGAAGCAGAAGGGCAAGCTGCGGTTGGACGACATCGCATTCACCGTGGACACCGTCCAGCGCGCCGATGTGTGGCAGAAAATCCTCAATGCATTGAACTCGGGGGAGATGCCTCCCGAAGAGGAGAAACAGGTTCCGGCAAATCTCAAGGTTGAGTTTCTCGACGATCTGGCGGGTACGCTGGTGGCTGCACGCAAGCAGTTGGGTGATGCGGGCGGGAACATCGCCATGCGGCGGCTCAATCGGCGTGAATATAAAAACACGCTGCGGGATCTTCTCGGCGTGGAGGTGGATGTGCGCGACCTTCCGGCGGACGGAGGCTCGGGAACCTTCGACACGGTGGGATCCGCGCTGTTCATGTCGAGTGATCAGTTCGAGCAGTACCTCGCGATCGGACGACGAGCCGTGGATGAACACTTCGCGCGTGCGCTGCCGGTTCCGAGGGCGGTGAAAAAGCCCGGGGATGCAGCGGATCGTCCCGGAGGCGAGACGCCCGCGCCGCTCGCGGGATCTTTCAAGGTGCGAAAAGATCCGGAGCAGTGGGCAAACAAATACATGCCGATTTACGCCGAGGGGTACGTCAAAAAGTATGCGCGGTTTCAGGAATGGTGCGCGGCGGTGGATGCGGCGGCGCAGCGCCCCGAAAATGCGCAGGCCGTGGCGGAGTTGCGGGCCGACCCGCGGCTGAAGACGTCGCCGCACATTTTTTACAACGGTTGGAAGAAGATCGAGGGCGCTCCGACTCCGGTAGAGTATGGATTCCGGGATCTCGACGACGCACAATTCGCGCGGAGTGAGTACACACGGCATTACCGGTACTATGCGGATTACCAGCAACTGCCGCAGCGGGAGACCGGGGCCTATTTGATGCTGTACAGCCTGGGGCGTTCCACGGGCATCGCCGCGGGTGAAAAATGGCCTGCAGGCCGGTACACGCTGAGGCTGCGGGTTGCGGCCACCAACGAATCGCCCGTCGAGAGGCGTTTCATTGAAATCGGCTCCGGCAAGGGAGACGCCATTTCTTTTAACGTGTTGAGCGCGGATCAGGTGACGGGAACACTCGACCGGCCGCAGATGCTCGAAATTCCGGTGGAAATTCCGGCGGCGGGGGATCGCGAATTTATGATCCGGGACAAGCGGCCCAATTCACGGGAGGGCGAGGCTGCGATGTGGCAGGAGGCATGGGAGAAGACCGGAACGGGTCCGCGTCCCTGCATCTGGGTTGATTATGTGGAGCTGGAGGGGCCGCATACCCCGGCGGAGCAGGCGCCTGTTGCTGTGCGTACGCATCGCGTTGAGCCCGAGATAATTCGCAAACGGGTGGAGAGTGAGCACATCCAGTACCGCAAGAAAAGTGAGAATTACGAAAAGTGGAAGGAGAGCGGGGGGGATCCCGCGCGACTCAACGAG
This sequence comes from Chthoniobacteraceae bacterium, assembly GCA_044370075.1. Lineage (GTDB taxonomy): Bacteria > Verrucomicrobiota > Verrucomicrobiia > Chthoniobacterales > Chthoniobacteraceae > Chth-196. Next base: position 5,969 of record JBILWF010000011.1, read on the forward strand.
TTTGGGTTCCGCGACAAGGATCAGGCGGAGTTCGGTCACTATGTGTGGACGCAAAACAACCGGTGGTTTCAGCAATACCTCGACTGGCCCAAATCGGAGACCGGTTTGTATTTGGACAACACGGTGAACGAGACGTCCGAGCACACAGTGGAACTGCCCGCTGATGTACCCGCCGGTGATTATGTGATGCGGGTGCGGATCGGCCGGGTGCCCGGAATGCCTGCGGAGCGGGCGTTCTTGAGTTTTGTGGAGGCTAGTCCGGTGGACAAGGACGCGCGGACGTTTTTGGCAAACCGGCAAATCACGGCGGAAATGGAAAATCCCGAGGTGGTTGAGTTTCCGTTTCGCGTGGTGTCCGGCGGCCCGCGCCGGTTTACGGTGATGGAGAAACGACCGCTGGCGAAGGAGGGCATTAGCCTGCCGGGCCGCACGCGCATGATCACCGATCCGAAGCAGCGGGACCCCGCGCTTTGGATTGACTGGCTGGAATGGGAGGGGCCGCTTGTGCGACGGGACTCGGGCGCGGAGGAGCGGAAGATTCTTTTCGATAAAAACGGGGATGTTTCCGACCGCGATTACGCGCGCGCGGTTCTTGAAAGATTTGCCGGCCGCGCGCTGCGCGGACAAAAGCCCGGAGCAGAATTTTTGGAAGGGTTGATGCGTCTTTTCGACGCACGCACCGCAGCGGGGGACCGTTTTGATGTGGCGATCCGGGAGCCTTTAAGCGTGATTCTTGCGTCCCCCGGATTTCTGTATCTGAGTGAACCGGGAGAGGAGCAAAAGCCGCGCAAATTGGCGCCGCTGGAGATTGCATCGCGGCTCTCCTATTTCCTGTGGAGCGCACCTCCGGACGGCATCCTGCTGGCGCTGGCGGACCGGGGCGAATTGTTGAAACCGGAAGTGCTGGACGCGCAGGTGGACCGCATGCTGGAGGATGTGCGCAGCCGCGAGTTTGTGCATGGTTTTGTGCACCAGTGGCTGCGATTGGACCGGTTGGACTTTTTCCAGTTCAGCACAAAGCTGTACCGGGATTTTGACGAAAGCACTAAAACCGCTGCGCGCACGGAGGTGTACGAGTCTTTCGCGCATCTGATCGCGTCCAACGGCAGTTTGCAGAACCTGCTCAAGAGCGACTACGTGATGGTGAACGGCCTCTTGGCGAACTATTACGGGCTGGAGGGGGTGGCTGGGGATGAATTTCGCAAGGTATCCCTGCCTGCGGATTCACCCCGTGGAGGACTGCTCGGGATGGCAGCGATTTTGGCTATGGGAAGCAACGGCGAACACACCAGTCCGGTCGAGCGGGGAGCGTGGGTTCTGCGAAAACTCCTTCATGATCCGCCGCCGCCCGCCCCACCGAATGTGCCGCAGATTTCACGCCTCGAGGGCAAGCTGTTGACGACGCGGGAGCGTTTGGCCGCCCACAGGGAGGAGCCCCAGTGTGCGAGCTGTCACCGCAAGATTGATCCGATTGGATTTGGCCTGGAGAACTTCAACGCTGCGGGCAAGTGGCGGACGAAGGACAGCTATGAAAAACGGGGTGTCGGCAAGAAGGAATGGGAGATTGATCCGGCAGCCGCCTTTCACCGGGGACCGGCGTTTTCGAATTATTTTGAATTGCGCGACATTGTGGCATCGAGGGCGGATGCGTTTGCGCGCGGGTTGACGGAGGCGCTCATTGAATACTCGCTTGGAAGGCCCTTTGGGTTCACGGATGAAAGTCTTGCGAACGCCATGGTGACGCGTGCGAAATCCCGGGATTTTGCGTTGCGTGAATTTATCCGCGCGCTGGTTTCCGGGGAGGAGTTTCAGCGAAAGTAACCGGAGGATCCGGTTGTTTTACGGCATATATGACCGAGGAGGGCGGAGAGACGATGGGGAATTCCGGTTTGAAATCCTGTGCGGATGCGAGCGGTGTGCTCCTCGCGGGCGGGCGTTCCGTGCGCATGGGCAGGGACAAGGCGCAGCTTATGGTGGGGGGACAGCCTCTCTGGATGCGCCAGCTGGAGGTGTTGCGTACCGCGGGCGTGGGCGAGGTGTTCGTGTCCGGAGCCCCCGGAGGCCCGTGGGGTGGGGGGGCGGAGACGTGGACTGTGGTGGTGGACTCCCGGCCCGGGAGCGGGCCGCTGGGAGGGCTGGCGGCCGCTTTGGAGGCGATGAAAGGGCGGTGGCTGGTCGTGCTTGCCGTGGACATGCCCTGCATGGAGGCGGCGTATTTGCGCGGGTTGTTGGAGTCTGCGCGGGCGCTTTCACGCGGCGTTGTTCCTGTTCTGGAAGATCTGGCGGAGCCGCTGGCCGCTGTTTATCCGCGGGAAATGGGCGATCTCGCGCTCCACGGCCTGCGGACGGGTGAGTTTTCCCTCCGGCACTGGGTTCGCGAGGGAGTTCGCCGGGGACTGGTTGAACTCCGCGACGTGAGCGGCGTGGAAAAACCCTTTTTTCTGAACCTAAACACGCAGGCGGATTATGCGCGATTCGGTGGAGGCGGGGCGTGATGTTGCTCCGCGCCAAAATGCCGGACCCTTCGCACCGGACGGGTGCGTGTTTGTCGAGGGGACGGGCCTTCCTGATGGCATTGTTTCAGCCCGCGGAAGGGGAATCGCGTGCACCTCTCCGCAAGGCCGGTGGAATCTTCCGCGCAAGGCACGCCGGATTTCTCTGCGGAAGAGCTGGTTGTGAAGCCCCGGGCCGGTCATGGTGCGGAATCATTTCGCGGGCTCAAATGGTCGACCTGTTTCTGAATGTAGGTCCGCATGCGCTCCAGCTTTTGGAGGGCGTCCGTGCGCCCGGACAGTGGAATGCGATCGGGTAAATCGCTGTCCAATTCCACCAGAACTTTCAAAAGGTATTCGGACCTGAGTTCCCCGGCCCGTTCGAAAGTGCGCCGGATATCCTCCAGGGCGGAATCACTTTTTAGGCCGACACTCCCTGCTGGAATGTAATCAATTGGGTGGAAGGGAATTCGATAAACGGATTTCCATAAATTTTCCATTTCTGTCCAGACTGACTCGCCGGGTCCAGCCCCCGGTCCGAGCTTGTGTTCAACGGCACGGATGCTTTCCAACGCGGCTTTGCAGGCTTCCAACAAGGCGGGGGCCGATGGCGTTCCCCTTTGGGGAAGGGGGTCTCCTGCGGATTCGGAGTGCATGTGGGTGGTTGCGGGGGTGTGCGGCAGGGCACGGCGGGATTCACTCCCGGAGCGCCGGCTGTGGGGGGGATAATCCTAAAAGGAGGCGTCCGGGCGAAGGCGAAAAGGCGCAGACGAAAACAAAAATTTTGCCTTAAAGGCTTGGGGAAGGCGGGTATTCCGCCTTTTAGGCAGTGATTGTATTGTTTGATAGAGAGAGGTTTAAGTTTGTTTTTCTGCGGTTTAAAATCAGTTTTCAAAATTTTGAAGGGGCGCCTGAGAAATGGGCGTCCGCGGCGCAAGTGTTCTGTGAAGTTTGAGAGCCAACCCAGCCAACGAAATACGTTAGAACTCACAGACTCCTGAGACCTAGTGATGGACCTGTAATTTTCGCAAGATATAATTCGCAAGTCCCTCCGTTTAAGGCGCCGAACATTCAAAGCTGCGCAGCTGTCCACTCCTCCACCGCCACCTTTCTTCTCATTTATGAAAACACCCGACCACTCCAAGGGCGAAACCAACCCCGCTCCACCCCACCGTGTCAGCGTCCACTTGGGAGGCCTCATCGAACTGCTCTCGGATGCCTTGTACACCAGCGAAAGCGTCTTCATCCGTGAACTCATCCAGAACGGCGTGGATGCGATCACGGCGCGCCGGATGCAGGAACCGGAATTGCAGGGCGAGGTACACATCCAGTTATTCGAGGGCGACGATTCTCGCTGGCGCCTCACCGTTGAGGACAACGGGATTGGTTTGACGGAGCCCGAGGTACACCAATTTTTAGCCACCATCGGGGCCAGCATGAAGCGTAGCGATTTGGAGGACCGGCGAAGCAACGGTTTTTTGGGGCAGTTTGGGGTGGGATTCCTCAGCTGTTTTATGGTGGCCGATGAAGTCACTCTCATCACGCAGCGCGCGGGTGTGCCCGGGGCGAAAACGCTGGAGTGGCGCGGACGAAAAGACGGTACGTACACGTTGTCCGAATGCGCCTCCACGCGCTCTCCGGGAGCGTCGGTTTATTTAACCCTCCGGGGAGATACGCGGGAGACATACCACGGCCGGAGGCTGTATGAATTGGCCCGCAAATACGCCGGGTTTTTGCCGGAACAACTCCTTTTCAGCAGCCGCGAGATGAAAAGGAAGCCGGTGAATCCGGAGCCGTTTCCGTGGCTCAAGACCTATGGAAAAAAAGGGACGCAGCAAAAGGCATGGCTGAAGTTCGCCGAAGAAAACCTCGATAAAAGGTTCCTGGCCGCGTTTCCCGTGGAATGCGAGGACGGAGGCATCCGTGGGATGGCTTGCGTGATGAACGAACCGGTAACCGCTCTCGATGAGACGCGGCATACGGTTTTTTTGCGCGGTATGTTTCTGAGCCGCGAGGTCGAGGAAGTGGCGCCGAAGGACATGCCGTTTTTGCGCTGCATTGTGAATGCGACCGATTTGAAGCCAAATGCCGCGCGGGAGGGCATTCGAGATGCCGAGGTATCTCTGGCTCCCGTCCGCGAAATTGTGAGGCGCGGCTTGATCCAGTTTCTTTCCCGGCTCGAACAGGACGATGACCCGCTGCTGGACGAAATCTTGCGATTGCATCGGCAGAGCTTTTTGAAACTGGCGTCTACGAACGAGGAGATCATGAAAAAGATCATTCCGCATCTGCCGTTCGAAACATCCCTTGGCCCGATGACGCTTGGGGAAATTTCCAAGGCGGATGAGGCGTGGTATATCACAGCATATGAGGACTTTAAAAAGGCGGAGCTTTTTGCAGGTCCCCGGAATATTTTGGTGATCAACGGGGGCTACTCCGGAATGGAGACTCTTTTTGAGTATGTCCGCAACCATTGGAGCCACTCCAATTTGCGTCAAACCACTTCCCGGGACCTGCGCATGCTCATCAGCCACGAGAGTGCCAATACGGCGGCCCTTCGGTCGTTGTTGAAAATCGCGAAGCGCGTGCTAAGGGATGTCTCTGTCGAGGTGGAACTGGCCTCAGATCCGCAGGGGGAATTGGGAGTCGTGGATATCCCCACGGTAAGGTCGCTGCGCCGCAGCATTGACGACAATCTGCCGGATTTTTTGAGGGACTCCGCCGAGGAGAGCGAATCGGTGTTTCACCTCAACGCGTCGCACGCCACCGTGCAGCGACTGTGTGACCCGGAAGTGCCCGTGTCCCTCGTGGAGGGGGTGATTGGCGTCGCGTATTACGTGGCACTTATTTCGGCGCGGGAGATTCCCACCGAGCGGGAACGAGAGCTGTACGACCGGTCCTGCTTGAAGATCCTGAATTTTGGAGAAACCGACGAGGTCTAAACCCATGAGTGAGAACAACCGCAGGCATCGTGGAAACTCCGATCGGTGGCTCAGCCGTCAAAAACGGCTGGCGATCGAACTTCTTGAAAAAGGACGGAACGAATCGGACAAGGATTTGCGTCGCAAGTTTCTTCTAGAAGCGATGCGGCTGGGGCTCAGTAGCGAAGCGGACGACGTGGCCTTCCAGGCCCTTTCCCTGGCTGTTCTCTTGAACATTGGCACGGGCGAGGTTCGTGAACTGGTTGGACTGATGTGGCCCCACCTGCGCGATTCGGAAACGCTGCTGACGGCGGCGCGTCGCGCAGAAAACACGCATCTTTTGCTCTGGGCTGCCGAGAGGGCTTTATACTTTGTACCGGAGTTTTCCTCGATCCCTTTGACGGAGTTGGAGAGGGTGCTGACCTCGTGGCTGGATGCCCTTGCTTCCAACGGCGGATACCGGGGGAGGGCGATGCACCGGATGCGGCTTCACTACGCATTGCGCATGGGCCACTTGGACAAGGCCACCCGCATGATGAAGGCGCTCGAGACCGATGAACCCGAGTCCGGACTCGTTCCGCGTCCCGGGCAGCTCCCCGGGAAAGAGCCGGAAAGCCGCGGAGGCAGGGCGGTTGACTTCGGTTGCACGGCATACGCCAATCAGGTGCGGGTGCTCTACCACTGCGCTATGGGTGACGCCCAATCGGCGTGGCGCAGCGCGCGGTACCTTGTCGAGGGGCGTAGCGCATGTGATTTGTCGGTGTGTGCGATGGCGCCCCGCGAAGCGCTCGCAGCCCTGCTGGAGCCCCTGGACAAGGCGGGGATGCGTGCCGAGGCGGACAGGGCCCACGCGGTGGGCATGCCGCTGCTGCGGGGCTCCGCGGTCTCTTTGGGCTGGGTGGGGCATCATGTGCGGTACTGGGTACGGCGTGGAAACATGTCCGAAGCCCGATCCGTTCTCGAAAACGCACCGGCCCTTGAGGAGGCTGCTCAAAGAGGGGCTGTGACGCCCTTCCACCGGTTTCATTTTTTGAGGGCTGTTCTGTGTTTGACGCGGGCGAGCGGCGAACCCTCTCGATACGGCGGCCCCGACTCATTGGAGGACCAGCTGCGAGGCATCGCACGCGCTTTTGATGTGCGCAACGGGTCGCCGAAGTTTGAGGCCATGCTGGACGCGACCGACAGAATCTAAAGGTCCCCGGCAGGCGGTGCATCGCCCGGGGGCAACCCGGATTGATCCAAACAAATGCGAGACCCCATACCATGAGCGTGCGCCGTTTTCCTTCCGGCCCCTGGACCGGTTTTTTTACCTATCGTGCCGACGCCGGCCAGCACCGGATGGACCTGCGTTTGAGCTTTTCCCAAGGGCGCATCACTGGCGACGGAGCGGACTCGGTCGGACTTTTTATTATCGCGGGTCACTTTGATGAAACCTCGGGCGACTGCGCGTGGACCAAAACCTATGTGGGTGCCCACGATGTCTTCTACACGGGCTTTCGCTCGGGGCGTGGAATCTCCGGGGTCTGGACGATTCCCGGGCATTGGAGCGGAGGCTTCAATATTTGGCCCGTGGACGGGGAAGTCACCGAGCTTGCTGTGGAGGAGGAGGAGACGGAGACGAATCCGTTCGAGCCCTCGCTTCCGGTGGGCGACCGGGGGGCCGGGGTTTTTGCGCAGGAGAAGTTTTAAAAATCAATCCCCGTGCGGCACACCGCGAAATACCCGCACTTTTGCGCTTCATGGAAATTCATTCCGCCGGTTTCCCAAGGGCCCGGGTGCTCAGGCCCCGCCGGTGCGGCGGCCCCTCCCCGGGGAACACCCCCGGGAGGAGGTGCCGGAAAAACTTCTTCGCAGCGCGTACCTCAAGGCAGAAGCACGCGCCTTGGCCACTTTCCA